>NZ_JBXASU010000005.1:0-201115 GCF_058809705.1 Cupriavidus sp. MPR-AND1C
GCTCGCGTTGGCAAGGCCGACCCGTACACGGACGGTGCCCGCATCGTAGCCGGCCTGGACCGCACTGGTGTGTCGGCTAGCCCGGCCCGCAGCGTTGACGCTTATACCGACGGCGCCCGCAGCGGCAAGTTCGACCCGTACACCGATGGCGCACGTATCGTCGCTGGCCTGGATCGCACCGGTGTGTCGGGCAGCCCGGCTCGCAGCGTGGATGCCTATACCGACGGTGCACGTACCGGCAAGTTCGACGTGTTCACGGAAGGCGCCAACGCCTGAGCTACGCGCGACGCCTGAACACGCTGTGAATCAATCGGTCATCCAATGAATGCGGCGATGGCAAAGAGCCGGTAACACGGCTCTTTGCCATTGCCGGCGCCTCGAGGGTCCGCCGAAAGGTGGGTGCATGCCATGACGACTCCGTCCGTACGCGATCAACTGCTGGAGCACACCCTGGTGCTGGTGCGGCAGCGGGGTTTCAATGGATTCAGTTATCGGGACCTTGCCGAGCGGGTAGGGGTCAAGACCTCCAGCATCCATTATCACTTTCCGTCCAAGGAGGACCTGGTGCAGGCGGCGGTGACGGAGTACAGCGCCCGCAACGCGCAGCGCGTGCGCGACATCGACACCAGCCTGCCGGTGGACGAGCAGGCTCGCGCTTACCTCGCGCCCTGGCTGGCCACTGCGGGCGGCGACGCCATCTGCCTGGTGGGCATGCTGTCCACGGATGCCGTGTTCCTGCCGGAAGCGGTGCATCGCATCCTCAAGGATTTCTACCGCCTGCACGAGGCCTGGCTCACGCGCCTGCTGGAAACCGCGCAGGCCGTGCGGCACAAGGCCCTGCCAATCCCGCCGCAGGCGCTGGCACAAGCCGTGTTTGGCGCGCTGCAAAGCGGGCTGGTGGTTGCGAGGCTGTTCGGCGCGCCACAGCGTATCGAGGCGGCGGCAGACCTGTTGACGGCATCGGTATCGGCCTGGGCGGCCCCGGGGCGTGTCACGGGCCCGGGGCCCTGGGCGCTGCGCGCGCGGCGAGCCGCCGGCGCCGGTTGAACCAGAGCGGTGCCGCGCCAACCGCGATGCCGCCCAGGGCCACCACGCGCGTGGCCAGGTCGAAGCTGGGGATGCTGTACAGCCCGATGAACCACAGGAACGCTGCGCTGCAAGCGGGCCAAAGCACTAGCAGCAACAGCCTGGCAGGTGCGCGTGCGGTACCGCGCCGGCAGTGCCAGGCACAGGCGAAGCCGGCTAGCCCGTAATAGAACGCCACTTGGAAGCCGATGGCATTGACCGAGTCCTGGATGATCTGGCCCACGCTGTTGAAGCATGCCGACAGCGCCAGCAGCAGCAAGCCGAACGAGGCGATCACCGCGGTGGCCACCCACGGCGTGCGCCAGGTGCGGTGCAACTCGGCATAGCGCGGGTGCAGCAGGCCATCGCGGCCTTTAGCGTAGAGCGTGCGGGTGAATTGCAGGATCGAGGTCTCCAGCGTGCCCACGGTGCTGAGCATGACGGCCAGCACGGCCAGGTAGTCCCACGGGCGCGGGAACAGCCGCGCGGCGAGCGCAAACACCACGTTGGTGCCGGCTCGGCGGATTTCCTGGTCGCTCAGCACGGCCTGGCTGGCGATGACGAAGGCCATGAACAGTGCCAGCACGATGACCATCGCCATCAAGGCGCCGCGCCCGGGCGCACGCGCCGGATCGCGCGTTTCCTCGGTCAGGTTCGCCGTCACGTCCCAGCCCCAGAAGAAGAACAACGCCACCAGCGCTCCATTGGCAAACAGCTGCGGGGTAAAGGCAAATGGTGACAGCATGGCCAGCGAGGGCGGGTGGGCAAGCGGCAGCGGCGCGCGCAGCAGGGCCGCGAGCACGATCGCGCCCAGCACCCCGACCTCGGCCAGCGTCATCGCCACCTGGGTGTAGCTGGTCAGCTTGACCCCCTTGACCACGACCACGCTTACCGCCAGCAGCCAGCCTGCGGCGACCAGGGTCACCACGGGCGGGCGCTCCGCCAGCGCCGGATCGAACAGGAGCAGGGTGGCGGTGGCGGCCGGAATGGTGCCGGATACCATGAATACCGCCGACGCCACCAACAGCGTCCAGCCCGCGAAAAAACCGAGCACCGGATGGAAGATCTCGCAGACCCAGGTGTAGCAGGCGCCCGCGCTGGGCTGCAGCCGGTTCAGTTGCTGGTAGGACAGCGTCACGCCGAACATGATCAGGCCACAATACAGCAGGCTGGCCGGCGCCAGGCTCCCCACCATCGCGACCAGCGTGGCGGTGGTGGCCGCTAGGCTGAAGGCGGGCGCCGTACCCGCCACGCCCATGACGACGGATTCGCCCAGCCCGAGTGCGCCTGCGTCCAGCGTTGCCGGTGAATTCCGATCCATGGCGAAGCTCCCCGTGCCATCGGTGGCCGGTGGCGGCCTGCCGACAGCACCGTGCGCGAGCCCGTGGGGGCGGGCATGCTTGAGGCAACTATACTGCCTGCCCCCGCGTTTTCAACTGCTTGCGTGGTTCACGGGCATTGCCGCAGTGCCCCGGCCAGCCAGTCGATCACGGGCCGGAACCGGGAAGCGCCGCGGAATTCCTGCGGATATGCCAGCCAGATTTCCCGCACCACCTCCGGGACCTCGCGCACCAGCGTGAGCCGGGCATCGTCCCGCGCCAGGTAGTGCGGTAGCAGGCCGATGCCCAAGCCGTTGCGGATGGCCTCGCGCACTGCCAGCAGGTTGTTCGACTGGAACCCCGTGCGTGCCGCCAGCGTGCGCGTCCATTCGGATTCCGGCAGCGCCAGGCCTTCGTCCAGCAGGCCACATAATGGCGCGCCGTCGAGATCCTGCTCGCGCCACGGGCCGGCGTTGTCGGGCCGTACCGGCGCATACAGGCCAAAGCCCATGCTGCCCGCGCGCTGCGCGATGGCATCGCTTTCCTGCGGCCGCGCCAGCCGCACCGCGATGTGGGCGCGGCGCCGCGCCAGGCTGGCGATGCGGTTGTCCGTTTCCAGCCTGACCTCGAGTTGCGGGTGCGCGCGATAGAGCCCGAACATGCGTGGTGTCAGGAAGTGGCTGCCGAGCGCGGCGGTGCAGGCGATGCTGACCACGCCGGAGACGCCGCTGCCGGCGTCCTCCACTTCGCGCAGCAAGCGCTGCGCCGAACTCTCCATCTGCTGCGCCGCGGCCAGTGCCGAGCGGCCGGCCGCCGAGAGCGCGAACGCGCCATCGGTGCGTGTTGCCACGGGCTTGCCGAGCGCTGTCTCAAGCCGCCGGATGCGGCGGATCGCTGTCGCGTGCGTGACCTCAAGCTCGCGGGCGCAGGCCGAGTAGTTGCCGGTGCGGATCAGCGTGGACAGGGTGAGCAGGTCATCCCAGTGGAGTGAGCGTTTTTGCACAATGGATGTGAGCCGGTTGAGAATTGGCGAACAGCATAGCGCGGCTTATCATCGCTTGCATGGTAGTCGCCCTCGTCGTGCCTACCCGTTCATCCCCACGCAGTTTCCATCACGTGATGCATAAGCAAAAGGAGCCATGATGACCACACCCTTTACCCTGCTCGACCTCGCCGGCGCCAGCCGTCTTCCTTCGGCGTGGGAGGCCGCCACGCTGGTGCTGATCGACCACCAGCGCGAGTATGTCAACGGCAAGCTCCCGCTGGTGGGCATGCCCGCTGCCACCGCGGCCTGCGGCGAACTCCTGGCGCTGGCGCGCCGCCATGGCAGCCCGGTGGTGCACGTGGTGCATCACGGGCGGGCCGGCAGCGGCGGCGCCTTCGATCCCGAGGGCCCATATGCGACCATCATCCAGGGCCTGGAGCCGCTTGGCGGCGAGCACACCGTGGTCAAGGGCCTGCCCAACAGCTTTGCCGGCACAACGCTGGCGGCCATGCTGGACAAGCTAGGGCGCAAGGAGCTGATCGTGGCGGGCTTCCAGACGCATATGTGCATCAGCGCCACGGTGCGCTCAGCGCTCGATCATGGCTATCGCAGCACGGTGGTGGCATCGGCCTGCGCCACGCGCGACCTGCCTGACCCGCTGGGCGGGGCGCCGCTCTCGGCAGCGGAAATCCACCGTCACTCGCTGGCGGCGCTGCATGACCGCTTTGCCACCGTGGTGGCTGGCCCTGGCGCCTGGGCCTGAGTTGGCTGGAAAGGGGTGCCGGGCGGATCCCGTGCGGGGCCGCGCGGGGCCGTCGCACGGCTTGCAAATTGGTGCGCCGCCCATGGGGCTGGTGCATACTACGGCCTCGCTGCCAGCCAGCGAGATCCGTCCGCAACCGATTTTCCATTTCCATGAAACGCATTCTCCTCATCAAGATCACCTCTTTGGGCGATATGGTGCACACACTGCCGTTGGTGTCCGACCTGCGGCGCGCCTATCCCGAGGCAAAGATCGACTGGGTGGCCGATGCGTCGTGTGCCGATATTCCGCGCTGGGCAGTGGGCGTGGATCGCGTGATCGCGCCGCCGCTGCGCGGCTTCAAGAAATCCCGCAGCTGGGCCGACCTGCGTGCCATCATCGGCGCGCTGTGGGCCCTGCGCCGCGAGAAGTACGATGTGGTGGTGGATGTGCACGGCGTGTACAAGAGCGCCATCGTGGCCTGGCTGGCGCGCTCCAGCCGGCGCCTGGGTTACGCCGCCGAGTACCTTGGCGAGGCGCGCGCCGTGTTTGCCTACACGCAGATCTTCGGGCCGCATGGCGACGCTACCGCGCGTCACAAGATGCGCATGGTGGTGGCCAACGGGCTTGGCTATGCGCTGGATCCCGTTGAGCATTACGCGCTGCGCGTGCCCGCGCCCGCGGCACCGCTCAATGCCGATGGCGTGCCACGCGCGATGCTGTTCCACGCGACCTCCGTCGAGGCCAAGAAATGGCCTGCGCAGCGCTGGATCTCGGTCGGCAAGACGCTCACCGAGCGTGGCTACAAGATCCAGTTGCCCTGGGGCTCGCCCGCGGAGCGCGAGCAATCCGAAGCCCTGGCGGCGGAGATCCCCGGTGCCGAGGTCCTGCCGCGCATGACCATTACCGAATGCGCGCAACGCGTGGATGCCGCCGCGCTCGTGGTTGGCACCGATACCGGCTTCGTGCATCTGGCGGATGCGCTGGGCAAGCCGTCGGTGATGTTGTTCACGGTCACCGACAGCCGGCACTTCGGCATTAACACGCCCGGGCAGTCCGTCTCCGTTGGCGCGCGTGGCGTGGTGCCGGAGATTGCGGACGTGCTCGCCGCGATCGGCCAGGTCACGGGCGGCCAGTCCAGGCCGCAACGGGTGGCCGCCAGCCAGGGCTGATTGCCGCCCGCCCCGCCGCAACGGCGGGGCGTTCTGTCCACTTGCGCGGCACCGGCAGTTCCCGGCGCCCGCGCCGCTCCCCTTGTTCATCACGGAATGCAGGCCGTCCATCTGGGCGGCCGCCTGCGTTGCCCACGCTTGCCCGCATTTTTGTCTTGCGTTCTATATCGACTGATATACAATGCGTTCTGTATCGTGTGATACAGAATATATCCACCCCAACCGACCCAAGTCAGGCAAGCCGGAGCCACCATGGCGCGACCACGTGAATTTGATGAGAAGCAGGTGCTGGAGGCAGCGGGAGACGCATTCTGGGCGAATGGCTTCGAGGCCACCTCCACGCGCGATCTCGTGAAGTGCACGGGCTTGACGCAGCCCAGCCTGTACAACGCATTTGGCGACAAGCGCGGGTTGTTCCTGCGCGCGCTGGAGCACTACCTCGACCGTACCCTGCGCGAGCGCATCGGCCGGCTGGAAACTTCGCAATCGCCCGCGCATGCCATTGCGGCGTTCTTTGGCGAGATCGTCGAGCGCTCGGTCGCGGACGTGCAGCGCCGCGGCTGCATGCTGGTCAATGCGGCGGTGGAGTCCACGCCCGGCGACGAAGCCTGCCGGAGCGGCATCGCCAATGAACTCGCCCAGATCCAGGATTTTTTCCAGCGCTGCATGGTAGCGGGGCAGGCGAGCGGCGAGATTCCCGCGGCCGTGCCGGCGGCGGATGCAGCTGCGCATCTGCTGGCGGTGCTGCTCGGCGTGCGCGTGCTGGCCCGGGTCAGGCCGGAACGGGCGTTGCTGACGGCGGCCGTTGCGCCGGTGCTTAGCCTGCTGGGCCTGCCGCCGCTGCCCGCCGGACCGCGCACGGCATGAGCCCGCATGAGCACAACAAACACCACACGTATCCATAGGAATGCACCATGTCCGAGCAGACAGCCACCATCCCCGGTCCCACGGCATTGACGCTCGATGCCCGCGCGTTGTCCGCCACGCTCGCAGGGTTGTGTGCCAGCCTGGTGGCCATCGGCCTGGCGCGCTTCGCCTACACGCCGCTGATTCCGCCGCTGATCCAGGCGCACTGGTTCACGTCGTCGCAGGCGGTGACGCTGGGCGCGGCAAACTTCGCGGGCTACCTGGCCGGCGCGCTGCTGGGCCGGCCGATTGCCACGGCGCTGTCGAACCGTAACGCGCTGCGTTTGCTGATGGTGATTGCCACCGCCGCGTTCTTTGCCTGCGCGTACCCGTTGTCGGTGAGCTGGTTCTTTGTCTGGCGCTTTGCTTCCGGCGTGTCCGGCGGCGCCATCATGGTGCTGGTCGCCACCACGGTCCTGCCGCATATCCCGGCCGCGCGGCGCGGCTTTGCCAGCGGCATGATCTTCCTGGGGCTCGGGCTGGGCATCGCCGCCTCGGGCACCATCATTCCGGAGTTGCTGCGCCTGGGTTTGAAGGACACGTGGATCGGGCTGGGCGTGTTCGCGGCCATCCTCACCGCCGTGAGCTGGTTCGGTTGGCCGGGCGCCGCACCGGCGGTAGCGGCGTCCAGCGTGAACGCAAGGCCGGCTCGGCGTGCGAGCACCGCCATGCGCGTGCTGTATGGCCAGTACGCCGCGAACGCGCTGGGCCTTGTGCCCGCCATGGTGCTGCTGGTCGACTACGTGGCGCGCGGGCTCGGCCGTGGTGCGCAGATCGGCGCAGGCTATTGGGTCTTGTATGGTGTCGCTGCCATCGCCGGCCCCCTGGTGTGCGGCAACGTGGCCGACCGCATCGGCTTTGGCCCTGCCTATCGCCTTGCGTTGCTGTTGCAGGCGATTGCCGTGGGTACGCTCGCGTTGTCGGGCAGCCCGTTGCTGGTCGGCGTCGCCACCGTGGTCCTGGGCCTGTTCACGCCCGGCATCGTGCCGCTCGTGCTTGGGCGCATTCACGAGATGGTTGCGCATGACCATGCCGAGCAGCGCGCCGCGTGGAGCCGCGCCACCACCGCTTTCGCGCTGTTCCAGGCGCTTGGCGGCTACGGCTACTCGTACCTGTTCACGGTGTCCCACAACAATTACGCGCTGATCTTCCTGTGCGGCGCCACGGCGCTGGGCGTGGCGTTGGTCGCCGATCTCCTCACCCGGCGCGCGCCGCTTGCGGTGGCTGCGCACTGAAATGGCGCGGCGACGCAAAAAAACCAGGCGTTCTAGAATGAGATGCCATGCCTGGCGCAAGCCGGCGCCACAGACAGCAAGGAGTCTCCCTCATGAGTGAAAGTCCGTTGTTCCAACCCTTTTCGATTGGCAATCTTCGGCTGGAAAACCGCATCGTGATCGCGCCCATGTGCCAGTACTCGGCCGAGGAAGGCTCGGCTGGCGACTGGCACATGATCCACCTCGGCCAGCTCGCGCTGTCGGGCGCCGCCATGCTGATCATCGAGGCGTCGGCCGTGTCGCCGCAGGGGCGCATTACGCCGGGGGATCTCGGCCTGTACTCGGATGCGAACGAGGCGGCGCTCGGCAAGGTGATCAAGGCCGTCAGGGCGCATTCGCCGATCGCGCTGGCGATACAGCTGGCGCATGCCGGGCGCAAGGCATCGAGCCGCGCGCCCTGGGAAGGCGGCAGCCAGATCCGGCCGGACCAGCCGTCAGGCTGGAAGACGCTGGCGCCATCCGCCGTGCCGCACGCCGAGGGCGAGGATGCGCCGTTGGCGCTCGACCGCGCGGGCATGGACAAGGTGCGGGACGATTTCGTTGCCGCGGCCAGGCGCGCGGCCCGCCTCGGACTCGATGGCATCGAGCTCCACATGGCGCATGGCTACCTGCTGCATCAGTTCCTGTCGCCGCTGGCGAACAAGCGTGATGACGAATACGGCGGCAGCCTGGAGAACCGCATGCGGTTCCCGATCGAGGTGTTCGACGCCGTGCGCGCGGCTTTTCCCGCGGACCAGCCAGTCTGGGCTCGCATCTCGGCCACCGACTGGGTGCCGGGCGGCTGGGACATCGAAGGCACGATCGCGCTGTCGAACGCGCTCAAGGCACGTGGCTGCGCGGCCATCCATGTGACCACCGGCGGCGTTTCGCCAGCGCAGGCGATCAAGCTGGGGCCGGGCTACCAGGTGCCTTACGCGCAGCGGGTCAAGGCGGAGGTGGGCTTGCCGACCATCGCGGTGGGGCTCATCACCGAGCCCGAGCAGGCGCAAGCCATCATTGCCAGCGGCGAAGCCGATGCGGTGTCGCTGGCGCGCGCCATGCTCTACGATCCGCGCTGGGCATGGCATGCGGCGGCCAAGCTTGGCGCGCAGGTGCATGCGCCTAAGCAATACTGGCGCTCGCAGCCGCGCGAGTACAAGGACCTGTTCATGGATGCCAGTTTCGGGCAGCGCTAGGCTGCGCCGGAAAGCAAGCGGCGTCCGGTTTTCGCAGGGGAAGCCGGACGCCGTCGTCTTGCACAGGCTGAGCCAGCCGATCCATCAATCGGCCTGGATGCCGAACTCCTTGACGATCTTGGCGTAGCGTGTCGCGTCCGACGCGATCAACTTGCTCAGCGTAGCGGGCTCGCCGCCAACGGGCGTGATGGCGATGGTTGCCATGCGTGCCACCACGTCAGGCATTTTCAGGATGTCGTTGATGTGCGTATTCAGCGTTTTCACCAACTCCGGCGGCAGTCCCTTGGGTGCCAGCAGCGCTTGCCACGCGCCCACCTCCACATCCTTGTAGCCCAGCTCCGCGAGCGTCGGCACATTCGGCGCGAACGGCGAGCGCTTCATGTCCGCGACGGCTAGCGGCACGATGGCGCCCGTGCCGATGTACTGCGCCACCGCGCCCAGCGTGGAGTATGTCATCGGCACTTGCCCGCCGAGCACGTCGACCACCGCCGGCGCGGTGCCGCGATACGGCACCTGCGAGATGTTCACGCCCGCGGCCTTGTTGAACAGCTCGCCAAGGATGTGCATGGGCGATCCGTTGCCAGGCGAGGCGTAGGTCCGCACAGTACCCGCCTTGGCGCGCGCGACCAGCTCGGGCAGCTTGGTGATGCCCGTGCCTTTGTTGACCACCACGAACAGCGACTGCACGCCAAGCTGGGCCACTGGCGTGAAATCGCCGCGCACGTCATAGCTGGCGCCCGTGCCGTTCTTGAGCACCAGCGGCGCGATGGCAACGGTGTTGGGCGCGACCAGCAAGGTATAGCCGTCGGCGGCCGATTTGGCGACGTATGCGCTGCCGATGGTGCCGGCCGCGCCGGTGCGGTTCTCGACCACCACGGACTGGCGCAGGCGCCCCGAGAGTTTCTCGGCGAGCAGGCGGGCCAGCACGTCGGTATCGCCGCCGGCCGGGTAGGCAACGACCAGCGTGATGGGTTTGGTGGGGTAGGCCTGCGCTCCGGCGCCGCCTGCCATCATGGCAGTCGTGGCCGCGATGGCGGCAAACAGAATGCGAGTTGCGAGCTTCATGGGGAAACGCCTCTAGATTGACTTCGTGCTGGCATGCAGCGCGTTGCGCGGCGCATGCCAGCCAGTGCCGCGCAGCGACGCGCCGGCGCTTAGAACGTGTGCTTGATGCCGATCATCGTGCCCAGCTGGTTGCCGCCGGGCTTCGGGTTGGAACCCGTCTGGGCAGCGCTGACCGACAGGGCGAGCTGGCCGCCGTTGTCGATGTAGCCAGCCGTGGCGTACACGGAGGTGCGCTTGGAGAAGGCGTAGGTACCACGCAGCGCGTACAGCATCGCCTTGTTGTCGCTGTTGTGGTACTTGAGGTAGTAGACCTGGCCGGCCAGCGTGAACGCCGGCGTGATGTCATATGCCAGGCCCGCATACCAGAGTTCGCTGCGCGGCGTGGGGCTGCCGTCATTGTCGCGGCGGATCACGCCCAGGCCCATCTTGGTCTTGGACAGCAGCACGTAGCCATTGAGCGAGAGACGGTCGTCCGTCAGGTTGCTTTTGGTCAGGCCGCCAAACGCGCCAGGCCCGCCACGCAGCGAGTCGTAGGCCGCGGCCACGCCCCACCACTTGTTGTCGTACTGGAGCAGGGCCGACCATTCGCGGCATTGCTTGCTGTCAGCCGCATTCTCGCCCGCGCAGTTGGCGCCGGCCGGGCTCGGGCCCGCGTTCACCGTGTCGCGGCCAAAGCTATAGGTGGCACCCACCGTGAAGCCGCCAAACGTGCCCTTGTAGGAAACGGCGTTGTCGGCGCGCGCGTTCGGCAGATAGCTGTCGAGCGAGCCCGAGCCGTACACGTTGGGGCCGAGGATGTCCGGGTCCAGCGTGGCCCAGAACAGCATGGTGTACTGCCGGCCCAGGGCGACCTGGCCCCAGGGTCCGGAGAGTCCCACCAATGCTTGCCTGCCGAACAGGCGCGCGCCTTGGTTGGAGGTGCCGGAATCGGGAGCGAATCCGGATTCGAGCACAAACAGGCTCTTGAGCCCGCCACCGAGATCTTCCGTGCCGCGGATGCCCCAGCGCGACGGCACCGTGCCCGTCAGGGTGTTCATGCGGGCCACGTTGTCCTTCGCCACGCCAACATTGTTCACATACTCGATGCCGGTATCGACGACGCCATACAGCGTCACTGTCGATTGGGCCGAGGCCAGCATGGGTACTGCGGCTGCAAGGGCAGCCAGTGCAATCCGTCCAGGTTTCATCGTTCGTTTCCTCTTCCTTTTCCTTTTCCGCCGTGTCGGTTGGTTGGCGTTGCAGCGCTTCGTCAGGCCATCTTCGAGCTGGGTCTATGCATACCGTAAGGCGCACTTTCCTGCTTCTTGTGTTTTATAGGTAAAACATCAAACTACATAAGAAACAACAAGCAAAATATAGCTGGTCATTTCGGGAAATACATGGGTGGGTAATCCCTAGTGATGTGGAGACGCGACGCGTGTTCCGCACCAGAACGGTGCCGCTGCGCACCATGCTGCGCAGCGGCGAGGAGGGCGGGCGAGCGGCCGCCATGGCGGGGAGCCGCGCCTGTATTGGTATGCAAGGCTGCGCAAGGCCGTGGCGCCAAAAAGGGGATTTGCGAGCGCGCCAACGCCGGCGGAGAGCCGGGCCCGAGCGAATTTTTTTGCAGGGGGTTAACCCGGATCAATTTCCAGATTCAGGCGGTCTATATTTCTTAAGTTTTATTTGCAAACTATGGTTTCATATATGAAACAAAATAATCCGACGCAGGCACTCCAGCCGGATGAAGCGTTGCTCCGCGCACTCGATAGCGGCTTCAGCGAGCGGCGCATAGCCGCCGGCCACGGCGGCGCGCCGCTCGCCTACCGGTGCGGCGGCAGCCACGGGCCTGTGGTGGTGCTGCTGCACGGCATCAGTTCCGGCGCGGCCTCCTGGCTGTCGTGCGCAAGCCTGCTGGCGGCGCACGCGCGCGTGATTGCGTGGGATGCGCCCGGCTATGGCAATTCGCAGGCCCTGCCTATCGCGGCGCCCAAGGCGGCCGACTACGCGCTGCGCCTGCAGGATCTGATGCGCGCCCTGGACGTGCGGCCCGATGTGATCGTGGGGCACTCGCTCGGCGCGTTGATGGCGGCCGCCTATGTGGCCGAGGCTAGCCCGGCGCTGCTGCCCGCGCAGTTGCTGCTGCTTAGCCCGGCGCAGGGATACGGCGGCCCCGGCAAGGAGGACAAGGCAAGGGATGTGGCGCGCCAGCGGCTCGAAGCGCTGGCGGCGGTGGGCGTGGAAGGCCTGGCCGAGCGGGGTCCCGGCCGCCTGCTGAGCGCCGCGGCCAGCGCCGACATGCAAGCGTGGGTGCGCTGGAATATGCGCCGGCTGGATCCGGACGGTTACCGGCAGGCGGTGGCGATGCTGTGCGGCGATGCCATTGACGATTACCTCGGGCGCCGGGGGCAGGGCGTCAGGGCGCAGGTTGGCTGCGGCGCGCTGGACGTCGTGACGCCGCCGCCCGGGTGCGCGGCGCTAGCGGAGCGCTTTGCCTTGCCGTTCGAGTTGATCCCGGATGCCGGGCATGCCTGCTATGTGGAGCAGGCCAGCCGTGTCGCGGGATGGATTCGCCGCGGGCTTGCCGCGGCTTAGCCTTCCCCTTCCTGCTGCCTCGTACCCACCCGCCTCAGGCTGTCGCGCCGATGCCGATGCCACGTTCTCGTGGCATCGGCATATCCGAAGGGTAAACCCCAGTCAATTTTTGAAGTTTCGTTGTCTATAGTGGTGTCTGTGTTCAATATTTAAATCAGCGTTTTACAAGTGAAACAGAACGCTGGGTTAGCCGGTTGGCAAAAAGGGAAAGGAGTAGCGCAATGGAAAACCTCGCATACAACCCGAATCTGGCGCCGTGGGAGCGTCCGGCTCCGAACAATGTCGCCGGCAAGGGCCACATCGAGCAGCCCGGCAAGGTGCCCAACATCGTGTGGCAGACCCGCGCCGCCATGCCCACCGCCTATGAAGACGCGCTGGGCGATGCGCTGGAGGCCGCCTTCGAATCGGGTGCGAAAAGCCCGGAAGACATCGTGCGTTCGTTCAACCAGGCGGGATTGCTGGGCGCGGATGGCCAGGCCTGGACAGAAGAGCGTTTCCTCGCCGAAATGCGTCGCCTGGGCGCCTGAACGAGGCACCACGCAGTTCAAGAACATCAAAGCGATTGCGTCGCGAAGGGCAGTGCAATCAGGCGCCCCTCGAAAGAGCGATCCGATCCGGTACCCGCAAGAGAGCAAACAATGGAATCGAACAAGCAAGCGCGTGCTGAGGCGCGTCTGAACACCGGCCTGCACAACTATTGGTATCCGGTATCGGCCGCATGGTCGGTCACGCACGCACCGGTCGGCATTACGCGCCTGGGCCAGAACATCGTGCTGTGGCGAGATGGCGAAGGCCAGGTGCACGCGCTGGAAGATCGCTGCCCGCACCGCGGCGCGCGCCTGTCGATGGGCTGGAACCTTGGCGACCGCGTGGCCTGCTGGTACCACGGCGTGGAAGTGGGTGGCGATGGCCAGGTCAAGAGCGTACCGGCCGTGGACAGCTGCCCGCTCGAAGGCAAGACCTGCGTGCGCAGCTACCCCGTGCAAGAAAAAGCCGGTGCCATCTTCCTGTGGTTCGGTGAGCGCGCTCCGGCGCAGGCCGATGCGCTGCGCCTGCCGGAAGAACTGGAAAGCGACGAGCACACCAGCTTCCTGTGCGTGGCGCACTGGGACTGCAACTACCGCTACGCCATCGACAACGTCATGGACCCGATGCACGGCGCTTACCTGCACGCGGTGTCGCACTCGATGGCCAGCGGCGAAAAGCAGGCTGTGATGGCCGTGCGCGAGACCGACACCGGCCTGGTGTTCGAGAAGACCGGCCAGCGCGGCGTGAACTTCGACTGGGTGGAGTTCGGCGAAACCGGCACGATGTGGTTGCGCCTGGCCATCCCCTATCGCGCCAAGGTGGGCCCTGGCGGTCCCTTCGGCATCGTTGGCGTCGCCACGCCGGTGGATGAGGAGCATTGCATGGTGTTCTTCTGGCGCACCCGTCACGTGCAGGGTTGGGAGCGCGATGTCTGGCGCTTCCTGTACCGCAACCGCCTGGAGGGCCTGCACTGGGACGTGCTGGAGCAAGACCGCGTGGTGCTGGAAATGATGGCGCCGAACGCACGCGAGCACGAAACGCTGTACCAGCACGATGTCGGCATCACCCGCGTGCGCCGCCTGCTGCGCCGCCGTGCCGACCAGGAAGTGGCCGACGAGCCCGTAGCCATGCTCAAGCCGGTTGGCGGGGTGGCTAGCCATGCCTGAGATCGATCGCCATAACCTGCTGGCTGGCCGACGCGTGCTGGTGACCGGCGCCGCGCGTGGGCTTGGCCTGGCTTTTGCCACCGCGATTGCCGAAGCCGGCGGCGCGGTCGCCATGGCCGACATCCTCGCGGACCGTCTGGTTGAGGAAACCGCTGCGCTGCAGGCCCGCGGACTGAAGGTGCTGCCGTTCGTGCTCGACCTGGGCAACCCCGAATCGGTGAGCGCGTGCGCCACCGCTGCGGCGGCCGGGCTCGGCGGCCTGGACGGCCTGGTCAACAACGCCGCGGTGACAGACTCCGGCGGCCGCGACGCCAGCGCCATCGACATCGCCACCTGGGACCGCGTGATGAATATCAACGTGCGCGGCACCTGGCTGATGACCACCGCCTGCCTGCCGGCGCTGCGCGCCTCGGGCCGTGGCGCCATCATCAACCTGGCGTCTGACACGCCGCTGTGGGGCGCGCCCAACCTGCTGGCATACGTGGCGAGCAAGAGCGCCATCATCGGCATGACCCGCTCGCTGGCGCGCGAGCTGGGCGACGACCAGATCACCGTCAACGCCGTCGCACCGGGGCTGACCCTGGTAGAGGCAACCGAATACGTGCCTCAGAAGAGGCGCGACCTCTATCGCGAGCAACGCGCGATCTCCCGCGAGCAGCTACCCGAGGATGTATCCGGGGCCGTGCTGTTCGCCCTCTCCGACCTGTCCCGCTTCGTGACGGGCCAGACGCTGGCCGTCAACGGCGGCTTCGTCATGCACTGAGCTAGAAGGAATCCAAATGAGCGATCTTTCCCAACAAGACAACATCAAGCGTTCCTGGGAGCAGCCGTCTGGCGCTTCCTTCGACCAGTGGATGGAGAGCCGCGTCGCGCGCTTCTCCACCCGCCGCTACGACTGGGACGCGCTGAAGTTCCAGGCCGACTACGATCCCAAGTACCGCCGTGCGCAGATGCGTTACCTCGGCACCGGCGGCACCGGCGTGGCCACCGACACCAATACCGTGCCGTCCGAGAACTTCACGTTCTCGACCATGATCATCCCGGCCGGCCACGAAGGCCCGTCGCACCTGCACACGGACGTGGAAGAAGTCTTCTTCGTCATGCGCGGCAAGATCAAGCTGATCCTGGAAAAGGACGGCGAGCGTTTCGAAACCATCCTGACCGACCGCGACCTGGTCTCGGTGCCCCCCGGCGTGTACCGCGAGGAAATCAACATCGGCGAGGAAGACGCGCTGATGTGCGTGATGCTCGGCGCCAAGAAGCCGATCACGCCGACGTACCCGCCCGAGCATCCGCTCACCAAGGTCAAGCGCTGAAAAGCGGGAAGCCGGCGCGCCAAAGCAACCGCGGCCGTGCGCCGGACCCAGTGAAACACGAACCTCTCATGACTCAAGAACGCCTGTCGGAAGACACCCAGGACAAGTACATCGTGCCCGGACTGGAGCGCGGCCTGCGCCTGCTGGCTGAATTCAGCCGCCGCGACCGCACCTTGTCGGCGGCCGACCTGGCGCGCCGGCTCAAGGTGCCCCGCTCCACGGTGTTCCGGCTGCTGGCCACGCTGGAGATGATGGGCTTTGTCGAACGCACCGACGGCGGCCGCGACTACCGCCTCGGCATGGCGGTGCTGCGCCTGGGCTTCGAGTACCTGGCGTCGCTGGAACTCACCGAGCTGGGGCGCCCGCTGCTGGATCGCCTGCGTGATGACATTCGCTACCCGTGCAACCTGGTCGTGCGCGACGGCCGCTCGATTGTCTATGTGGCCAAGTCGGTGGCGCCCACGCCGTTCAGCAGCTCGGTCACCGTGGGGACCCGCCTGCCGGCGCACGCCACCGTGCTCGGACGCGTGCTGCTCGAAGACCTGACGCTGGCCGAGTTGCGCCAGCTCTATCCGGAGCCGCAACTGGAAGTGTTTACGCCCAGCACGCCGCGTACGGTCGAAGAACTGTTCGAGATGGTGCAGCGCGACCGTGAGCGCGGCGTGGTGCTGCAAGAAGCGTTCTTCGAGGCCAGCATCTCGACCATCGCGGCACCGGTGCGGGATCGTACCTGCAAGGTGGTGGCGGCGCTGGG
The DNA here is from genome assembly GCF_058809705.1 of Cupriavidus sp. MPR-AND1C. NCBI lineage: Bacteria > Pseudomonadati > Pseudomonadota > Betaproteobacteria > Burkholderiales > Burkholderiaceae > Cupriavidus > Cupriavidus sp. MPR-AND1C. The sequence continues at coordinate 16,042 of NZ_JBXASU010000005.1, forward strand.
CGTGACCATCCCGGCCTCGCGCATCGATCCGGAGCAACTGGACATGATGGAAGAGAAAGTCAGAGACACCGCGGGCGAGCTGTCTCGCCTGCTGGACTACCGCCCGCGCGAGCACGGCAAGGTGGTCAACCTGTATCGGGAGTGAGAACGATGTCCATGATTGAACTCGACGGCAAGGTTGCCGTCGTCACGGGTGGATCCTCGGGCATTGGCCTGGCCACCGTCGAACTACTGCTGGAATCGCGCGCTGCCGTGGCGCTGTGTGGCCGCGACGAAGCGCGGCTGCGCGAAGCGCAAAGCCATCTGCGCGCACGCTTCCCCGATGCCCGCCTGTACGCCGCTGCCTGTGACGTGCTGGACCCCGCACAGGTAGCCGCTTTTGCCGCCGCCAGCGAGGCCGCGCTCGGCCCCGCCGACATGCTGGTCAATAACGCAGGGCAGGGGCGCGTCTCCACGTTCTCGAGCACCGAGGACGCAGCCTGGCTCGAAGAGCTGCGGCTCAAGTTCTTCTCGGTGATCCATGCCACGCGTGCGTTCCTTGCGCAACTGGAGCGCTCGGACAGCGGTGCCATCGTCTGCGTGAACTCGCTGCTGGCCGTGCAACCCGAGCCGCATATGGTGGCGACGTCCGCGGCGCGTGCCGGCGTGCATAACCTGGTGCGCTCGCTGGCGACCGAATTCGCCCCCAAGGGCATCCGCGTCAACGGCATCCTGCTCGGCCTGGTCGAGTCGGGCCAGTGGCGCCGACGTTTCGAAGCGCGCCCGGATGCCGAGCGCGACCTCGACTGGGCCGCGTGGACCGCGCGCCTGGCGCAGCAAAAGCATATTCAACTTGGCCGTCTTGGCCTGCCGCAGGAAGCCGCACGCGCGATCCTGTTCCTTGCCTCGCCGTTGTCTTCGTACACCACGGGCAGCCACATCGATATTTCCGGAGGACTTTCCCGTCATGCGTAACGAACAGCAACAAGTCACGGTGGGCTACGCCATCGCCGCCTTCCTCGAACAATGCGGCGTCAAGGCTGCGTTTGGCGTGATCTCGATCCACAACATGCCCATCCTCGACGCGATGGGCGAGCGCGGCAAGATCCGCTTCGTGCCAGCGCGCGGCGAAGCCGGCGGCACCAATATGGCCGATGCCTGCGCCCGCACCACCGGTGGCCTGGGCGTGTGCCTGACCAGCACCGGCACCGCCGCGGGCAACGCCGCCGGCGCCATGGTCGAAGCACTGACCGCCGGCACGCCGCTACTGCACCTGACCGGACAGATCGAAACGCCGTACCTGGACCAGAGCCTGGCCTACATCCACGAGGCGCCGGACCAGCTGACCATGCTGAAGGCCATCTCCAAGGCCGCGTTCCGCATCCGCAGCGCCGATACCGCGCTGAGCACCATCAAGCTCGCCGTGCAAACCGCGCTGACCGCGCCGACCGGCCCTGTCAGCGTGGAAATCCCCATCGATATCCAGGCCGCGCTGATCCCGATGCCAACCGACCTGCGCCCGCTGGCGGTGCCCACCCATGTTCCTTCTGCCCACGCGCTGGACGAACTGGCCGAGCGCCTGTCCAAGGCAAAGCGCCCGCTGCTGTGGCTGGGTGGCGGCGCACGTCACGCCGGCGCGCAGGTCAAGCGCCTGATGGCGCTGGGCTTTGGCGTGGTCACCAGCACGCAAGGCCGCGGCATCGTGGCCGAAGACGATCCTCGCTCGCTGGGTGCGTTCAACCTGCACAAGCCGGTGGAACAGTTCTATCAAACCTGCGACGCCATGCTGGTGGTGGGCTCGCGCCTGCGCGGCAATGAAACGCTGAAGTACGAACTGAAGCTGCCGCGCCCGCTGTTCCGCGTGGATGCCGATGCGTCCGCCGAAGGCCGCTGCTACCAGAGCGACTACTTCGCCAGCGGCGATGCAGCGCTGGCACTCGATGGCCTGGCCGACCGCCTGGAGGGCAAGCTCAAGGTGGACCCGAACTTTGCCGCCGACCTGCGCGGCGCGCACGAAGTCGCCATGAGTGGCCTGATCGATGGCCTGGGCCCATACTCGGCGCTGGTGGAAGCGCTGCAAGGCGCGGTCGGCCGCAATTTCAACTGGGTGCGCGACGTGACCGTCTCCAATAGCACCTGGGGCAATCGCCAACTGCGCATTTTCGACTCGCGTGCCGGCGTGCATGCGCTGGGCGGTGGCATCGGACAGGGCCTGGCGATGGGCATCGGCGCCGCCGTGGGCGCGGCAGTGACGGCTTCCGGCAAGAAGACATTCTGCCTGGCCGGCGATGGCGGCTTCATCCTGAACCTGGGTGAACTGGCTACCGCCGTGCAGGAGCGCGCCGACGTGGTCTTCGTGCTGATGAATGACAAGGGCTATGGCGTGATCAAGAACATCCAGGACGCGCAATACGGCGGACGGCGCCACTACGTGGACCTCCACACGCCGGACTATGCGCAACTGTCGCAATCGCTGGCCCTGCGCCATCGCCGCGTCAGCAACCTGGCCGACGTGGGCGCCGCACTGGAAGAAGCCACCATCGAATCCGGCCCGTTCCTGCTGGAGATCGACATGCTGTCCATCGGCACTTTCAAGACCGCGTTCGCAGGCCCGCCGGTCAACAAGGAAGCTGACGCCGACGCTGAGAAGACCGCACGCGCGGCCGAACGCAGCACTGTGACCGCCTGAGGGAGACGCAACATGCTGCACGTGTCGATGGTGGGATGCGGAGCGATCGGGCGCGGTGTGCTCGAGCTGCTCAAGAGCGATCCAGACGTGGTGTTCGACGTGGTGGTGGTGCCCGAGGCCCAGATGGACCAGGCCCGCCATGATGTCTCCGCGCTGGCGCCGCACGCACGGGTTGCCACCTGCCTGAGCCAGGCCGATGGACGGCCTGACCTGCTGGTGGAGTGCGCCGGCCACCATGCGCTGGAGGAGCACATCGTGCCGGCGCTGGAGCGTGGCATCGCCTGCATGGTGGTGTCGGTGGGCGCGCTCTCCGAGCCGGGCCTGGCCGAGCGGCTGGAAGCCGCGGCACGGCGCGGCGGCACGCAGGTGCAGCTACTCTCCGGTGCCATCGGTGCCATCGACGCACTGGCGGCAGCGCGCGTGGGCGGGCTGGACTCGGTGGTCTACACCGGGCGCAAGCCGCCCGGCGCGTGGAAGGACACGCCGGCCGAGGCACTGTTCGACCTCGACGCGCTGACCGAATCCACGGTGATCTTCGAGGGCACCGCCCGCGAAGCCGCGCGGCTCTATCCGAAGAACGCCAATGTGGCGGCTACGTTGTCGGTGGCCGGCCTCGGGCTGGACCACACGCAGGTCAAGCTGCTGGCGGATCCGGGCGTGGATGAAAACGTGCACCACGTGGAAGCGCGCGGTGCCTTCGGTGGTTTCGAGCTGACCATGCGCGGCAAGCCGCTGGCGGCGAACCCCAAGACTTCGGCGCTGACGGTGTTCAGCGTGGTGCGTGCGCTGGGCAACCGTGCCCACGCCATGTCGATTTAAGCAGGCAGCAAGGCAATCATCATGAAGCAAGAGATTCTCCCCATCTGTATCGCAGGCCAGTGGCGCCTGGGCGGCGGCGAGCGCTACGCCACGCGCTACCCGGCCACCGGCGAGGTCGTCGCGGAGTTGAACGCGGCCAGCCTGGACGACGTGGAAGAGGCCGTGCAGGGCGCGCATCGCGCGTTCCTCACCAGCGGCTGGGCGCAACGCAAGCCGCACGAGCGTGCCGCGGTGCTGCATCGCGTGGCCGACCTCATCCGCGCGCGCGCCGAGCCGCTGGCTCAGCGCCAGCGCCTGGACAATGGCAAGCCCATCAGCGAGACGCGCGCGCTGGTGGCCAGCGCCGCCGGCACGTTCCAGTTCTTCGCGGCGGCCTGCGAAACCCTGGAGGAGGCCCTCACGCCCGCGCGTGGTGATTTCCTCACCATGAGCGTGCATGAAGCCATGGGCGTGGTGGCGGCGATCACGCCGTGGAATTCGCCCATCGCCAGCGAGGCGCAGAAGCTGGCGCCCGCGCTGGCCGCCGGCAACGCGGTGGTGATCAAGCCCGCCGAGATCACGCCGCTGATGGCGCTGGAACTCGCCGCCATCTGCGAGGAAGCCGGCGTGCCCAAGGGCCTCATCAGCGTGCTGCCGGGCAAGGGCTCGGTGATCGGTGACGCCATTACCAAGCACCCGCTGGTGCGCCGCGTGTCCTTCACCGGTGGTACCACCACGGGACGCCATATCGCCCACATCGCTGCCGACAAGATGATGCCGGTATCGCTGGAGCTGGGCGGCAAGTCGCCCACCATGGTGTTCGACGACGCGGATCTGGACCACGCGGTCAACGGCGTGCTCTACGGCATCTTCAGTTCCTCGGGCGAATCGTGCATCGCGGGTTCGCGCCTGTTCGTGGCACGTTCCTTGTATGAGCCTTTCATGGACCGCCTGGCCGAGGGCGCGGCGCGCCTGCGCGTGGGCGATCCGGCCGACGAGCGCACCCAGATGGGACCGCTGATCAGCGACCGCCACCGCGACTCGATCGAATCGTATGTGGCGCTTGGCGTATCCGAAGGCGGCCAGCTGCGCACGGGTGGCATCCGCCCTGCGGTGGCGGGCTGCGAGAACGGCTACTTCTACACGCCGACCATCATCGAGGGGCTGGATAACAGCGCCCGCGTATGCCAGGAGGAAATCTTCGGGCCGGTGCTGGTGGCGATGGCCTTTGACGACGAGGACGATCTGATCGCACAGGCCAACGACAGCGTGTACGCGCTGGCGGCGGGCGTATGGACGCGCGACTACAAGCGCGCGTGGCGCTTTGCGCGTGCGGTGCAGGCCGGCAATGTGTGGATCAATACGTACAAGCAGTTCTCGATCTCGACGCCGTTCGGCGGCTGGCGCGACAGCGGGCTGGGGCGCGAGAAGGGGCGACTGGGGATCCTGCAGTACATGGAGCAAAAGAGCGTGTACTGGGGCATGCATGAACAACCGCTGCCGTGGGCCAACTAAGTGAGCGAGACGACATTGGACGCTGCAAAAGCGACACAGCAGGAGAGGGTAATGAACACGATTCTGGGCATCGACGAAATCGTCTACGGTGCCGACGACCTGGACGCCTGCCGGCGCTTCTTCGCCGACTGGGGCCTCACGCTGGTGCGCGAGGATGCCGCCGGGCTGGATTTCGAGACGCTGAACGGCTGCCGCGTGCTGGTGCGCCGCACCGACGACCCGGCACTGCCGGCGGCAATGGAAGACGGCCCGACGTTGCGCGAGGTGGTGTGGGGCGTGGACACGCAAGCCGCGCTGGACCGGATCGCGGATGCCATCCGCGCCGAGCCGGGCTTTGTCAGCACGGGCGAGCACGGCGTGCAGGGCGAGCAAGGCGAACGCGTTGGCTGCACGGATCCGAACGGCCTGGCCGTGCGCTTCCAGCTGACCCGCAAGCGCGAGGTCGAGGTGGAATGCGCCGCGATGAACACGTGGAACGACAAGCCGCGCATGAACCAGCGCAGCCCGATCTACGAACGCGCCACGCCGATCGAGGTAGGGCACGTGGTCTTCTTCGTCAAGGACGTGCTCGCCACCGAGCGTTTCTACACCGGGAAGCTGGGCTTCGTGCCGTCGGACCATTATCCGGGCCGTGGCGCCTTCCTGCGCTGCGCGCCGGACGGCGGCCACCACGACCTGTTCCTGCTGCAGTTGCCGCAGGCCAAGAGCGGGCTGAACCATGTAGCCTTCACCGTGCGCGACATCCACGAGGTGTTCGGCGGCGGCCTGCATGTGTCGCGCAGCGGCTGGGATACGCAGCTCGGCCCGGGCCGGCATCCGATTTCGTCAGCGTATTTCTGGTACTTCAAGAATCCGGCCGGCGGCTTGATCGAGTACTACGCCGATGAAGACCAGCTGGATGCCGATTGGGAGCCGCGCGATTTCGAGCCGGGCCCGACCATGTTCGCCGAGTGGGCGGTGGAAGGCGGGCTGGATGGCAATACGCGCAGGCAGAAGAACGCGGGCGGCCCGCAGGGCAAGTTCCTGACGGAGAAGCGCTGAGCACGGCGTAGCAGTACAGGCAACGCAGGCAACGCAGGCAACGCAGGCAATGCAAGCAACGCAGGCAACGCAAGCAAGACTAGCAACACGAAGCAACCGAAGGAAGTGCCATGAGTACCAGCCAATCCCTGAGCCTGCGCGTGCAGGCCATGCGTTTCGAAGCGCGCGGCATCGTCAGCGTGGAACTGCGCGATCCGCACGGGCATGCGTTGCCCGAGTACGCGCCGGGCGCGCATATCGACCTGCATCTGGGCAATGGCCTGGTGCGCAGCTACTCGCTGTGCGGCGCGCCGGAACTGCGCGATCGCTACGTGGTGGGCGTGCTGCTCGACCGCGGCAGCCGTGGCGGCTCGCGCTACGTGCATGAGCAACTGCGGGTGGGCAGCACGCTCACCGTGGCGGCGCCGCGCAACCACTTCGCGCTGGATGAGGATGCGGCTCACACGGTGTTGGTGGCCGGCGGTATCGGCGTGACGCCCATCGTGTGCATGGCGCGTCGGCTGCATGAGCTCGGGCGTTCCTTCACGTTGCTTTACTGCGCACGCTCGCGCGCGGAAGCCGCCTTCGCGGACGAACTGGCCGCCTATGGCGACGCGGTGCGCATGCACTTCGACGACGAGGCGGGCAGCCCGCCGGACCTGTCCGCGCTGCTCGCCGGGCAAGCTGCCAGCACGCACTTCTATTGCTGCGGCCCGGGCCCGATGCTGAATGCCTTCGAAGCCGCCTGCGCCGGCCATGGCTATCCCGAAGTGCATATCGAACGCTTCGCCGCCGACCCGTCGGTGGCGGCGGTGCAGGACGGCGAGTACACCGTGGCGCTGGCAAGCACGGGTAGCGAGCTGAAAGTGCCCGCAGGCAAGTCCTTGCTGGATGCCTTGCTCGAAGCGGGCATTGCGGTGGAGCACAGCTGCAGGGAGGGCGTATGCGGCTCGTGCGAAACGCGCGTGCTCGAAGGCATACCCGAACACCGCGACGGCGTGCTCAGCAAGAGCGAGCGCGAGTCGAACCAGACCATGATGGTTTGCGTGTCAGGCTGCAAAGGCAAGCGCCTGGTCCTGGACCTCTAAGCGCGCCACCGCGCGCCGCGTCCATCGCGGCGCCAACGGTGGTGGCCCTTGCCGGGCAGTCCGGCAATGCGCCAGCGCGGGGCGGCTGCCTGCCTCGGATACTTTAGAAGAGAAACACCGTGTTGATCCAGAGACAAGAGGCCCCGTTCGCCAACGCGAACGCCGAGGGTGTGGCGACCCCATCCAGCAGCATCACGGCAGGCGGTGGCGAGCGCGCCACTGACGCCCCCGTGGCAACCACCCGGGGCGCGATCATCGCCCGCATCGAGCGCCTGCCCAGCAATGGCATGCATGTCAGGGCACGGCTGCTGATCGGCCTGGCCACGTTCTTCGATGGCTTTGACGTCATCGCCATCGCCGCCACGCTACCGCTGCTGATCTCGATGTGGTCGCTCACGCCGGGGCAGATCGGCTTTCTGATCGCGGCGCCGTCGGTCGGGCAACTGATCGGCGCGCTGCTGTTTCCCGCGCTGGCCGAGCGCTTTGGCCGCCTGAACTCGATTGGATGGAGCGCGGGCATCATCGGGCTGATGAGCATCGCCTGCGGCTTCGCGCCCTCGTTCGAGATCTTTGCCTTGCTGCGCATCGTGCAGGGCCTTGGCCTGGGCGGTGAGCTGCCAGTGGCCGCCACTTATATCAACGAAGTGACGCGTGCCCACGGGCGCGGGCGCTTCGTGCTGCTATACGAGGTGGTGTTCCCGATCGGCCTGCTGATCTCCAATGCCGTCGGCGCGTGGCTGGTGCCGCGGTTCGGCTGGACGGTGATGTACTTCATCGGCGGCGCCCCAGTCGTCCTGTTCTTCATCCTGCGCCGGGCCATTCCCGAGTCGCCGCGCTGGCTGGCGGAGAAGGGCCGCCTGGCCGAAGCCGACCGTGCGCTCGCGGCGTTCGAGTCCCGCGCCAAGGGGCCGCTGGCGCCGCTGGGCGATGTATCCGCGTACGACGCGATGACCGGAAAGCACCCGCGCCGGCGTGTCCGGGACCTGCTGAGCAAGGCCTATATCGGCCGCACGCTGGCGGTGTGGATGCTGTGGGCGACCTGCGGCTTTATCCAGTACGGACTGTCGACCTGGTTGCCGACGATCTACAAGACGGTGTATCACGCACCGCTGCAACTGGCGCTGAACCTGGCCGCGGGCGCATCGGTGCTCGGGGTGATCGGCTCGCTGGTGTGCGCGATGATCGTCGACAAGGTGGGCCGCAAGCCGGTGATCAACGTCTCGTTCATCCTGTGCGCGATATCGCTGGCGCTGGCCGGCGTGTTCCACGCGGAGTCGGTGTACGTCGTGGCCGGGCTCTGCGCGCTTTCGCTCGGCTTCCTGGCAAGTGGCTTTATCACGGCCTACGTGTACACGCCGGAGCTGTATCCCACCAGCATCCGCGCCATGGGCTGCGGCTTTGGGGGCGCGTGGCTCAAGCTGGCGGCGATCTTCGCGCCGACGCTGGTGGCCAGCACGATCGGCTCGGGCAATCTCAGCATCGCTTTCTACGCGCTGGCGACGGTGCCGTTCGTGGCGGCGCTGACCATCCACTTCCTTGGCATCGAGACCAAGGGCAAGGTGCTCGAGCAACTCGAGGCCTGATTCGCGACGCACGACGCACGATATGAAGCCCGTGGCAGCGCCAGCTGCCACGGGCTTTGTTCGTTCTCGTGTGCGCTAATTTATTCGCCTTCGCCCCCGCCCCCGCCGGCGTCACCGCGCCCGGGCGTCACGCACAGGCCGTGCAGCTTCCTCAGCGCCTGGTACATCGCTCGGCGCTCCTCCGGCTCAAGCAACCGGATCACCTCCGCCTGGCCCTTCCTGGCCAGCGGCATCACTTGCTCATGCAGCGCCAGGCCTTCCGGCGTGATGCTGCAGATCAGCTTCTTGCGCGGGGTGTTGCCCTCGGCATCCAGCTTCACCAGCCCGCGGCCTTCGAGCAGCCGCAGCGTGCGGCTCACCAGCGCCTTATCCGATGTGGATTGCAGCACCAGTTCTGCAAAGGGCAGCTGCCGTGCGTGCGCCAGCAGGGCCAGCAGGCGCCACTCGGGCACCGTGAGCGCGAACTGCTCGGCGTAGGGCAGCGTCACGGTGCGCCGCAGCGCGTTGACCAACTGGCTGAGCATCGTCGTCAGGAAGTCGTCGACATCGAGCCCGCTGCCTTGCTCGTCCAGTTGCGCCCAGGGGCAGTCGGTTTTCGGGGGCACTGCCTTGTCGCCGGTGTCGGTTGTCGTTCCGGCTGCGCGCTTCATCAGATCCATGTCTTTCAAGAGATGCCGCCGGACGGCGGCTGATCAGGGGGGGGCGGAGCCGATTGTCTCATAGGGACTCCGATGTGCTGCCTCCTTCTCGTCATGAATCTCTCTTTTAATTTATAAAAAGATATATATGTCAATTAGGGATTAACGTAAGTTGAGTAGTCAACAATGTAGATCTAGTATGAATAGCGCGTTCCTCTCCTGAACTAATGTTTCGCTAATAAAACGCACATCGAATGCGTTCCCGTCCCTTAGCCGTCCCTTAGCCGTGCCTAACCCCGCACCCACCATGCCATTCCCCGCTGAAGTGGAGCGCCCCCACAGGAGCCGTAGATGAACCTTGCCCGCCGACACGTCCTTGCCACAGCGCTCGCCGCGATTGCCCTGGGAGGCGGCAGCGCCTTCGCGCTCGGTTATCCCGCCAAGCCGGTCACGATCGTGGTCGCCTATCCGCCGGGCGGCGACACGGACTCCATGGCGCGCATGTACGCCGAGAAGCTGTCGATGCGCCTCAAGCAGCCGGTGATCGTGGAGAACAAGCCAGGCGCTGGCGGGGTGGTCGGCAACGCCATGGTCGGACGCGCGCCGGCCGACGGCTACACGCTGCTGTTCACGCCCAACCCGTTCACGACGGCGCCGATGGTGCTCAAGCTCCCCGCCAGCTCCAGCTACGACGCGCTGCATGGCTTCACCCCGGTCATCCAGACCGGCACGCAGACCGTGCTGCTGGTGGCGTATCCGGGCGCCGGCATCAAGACGGTGCAGGAAATGGTGGCCGCGGCGAAAGCCGGCAAGCCGCTGACGTATGCCACCCCCGGCGCGGGTTCGCCCATGCATATCGCCGGCGAGTGGCTCAACCGCGCCGCTGGCGTGAAGATCCAGCACGTGCCGTACCGGGGCGTCGCGCCCGCCGTCAATGATGTCGTCGCAGGCCACGTCAACTTTGCCTACGTGACGCTGGGGCCGGTGGCCCAGTACATCAACACGGGCAAGCTGCTCGCGCTGGCCGTGACCGATCCGAAGCGCTCTGCGCTGCTGCCTAATGTGCCGACGCTGTCCGAGCTTGGCTACAAGGACGTCGTCGTAGGCGCATGGCACGGCGTCATGGCGCCCAAGGGCACGCCGGCCGAGGTGGTGAAGCTGCTCAACGAGCAGCTCAACGAGATCGTCAGGATGCCGGACATCGCCGAGAAGATGGCCACCTTCGGCGCGGTGCCGGTGGGCGGCGCGCCCGCCGTGCTGGAAAGGATCAATGCTTCCGACTACGAGCGGCTGGGCAAGGTCATCAAGGATTTCGGCATTACCGCCGAGTGACGCGACGCCGGCGGCAACGCTCGCCGGCGTCTTCATGGTTTTCAGTGGTTTTCTGACTAGCAGGAGGTCGGCATGAGCACGTCGACAGTGGGAAGCGCCACGCCGCAAGTGACGGCGCGGGAGAAAGTGATGGGCAGGGCCGTGTATGCCGGCGACATCAAGCAGGCCGGCATGCTGCATGCCAAGGTGCTGCGCAGCCCGTATCCGCATGCCCGCATCGTTCGCATCGACACCGCGGCGGCGCGCGCGCTGCGGGGCGTCAAGCTGGTGCTGACCGGCGAGGACACGCCGTCGCGGTTGTGGGGCACGCATCGCAAGGAGCAGCGCATTCTTGCCGCTGGCGTGGTCCGCCACGTGGGTGAGGAGGTCGCCGCGGTGGTCGCGGTGGACGAAGAAATCGCACGCGATGCGCTGGACCTGATCCGCGTGGAGTACGAAGAACTGCCCGCCATCTTCAGCCCCGATGCAGCGCTTGCCGACGGCGCGGCGGAGCTCCACCCGGGCACGCGCAATATCGCCCATGAGATGCATATCGAGCGCGGCGACGTCGAAGCCGGCTTCGCTCGCGCCGCGGTGGTCTACGAGGCCACGTACGACATGCACTCGCAGTATCCCGGCTACCTGGAGCCGATGGCCACCGTGGCCGCCCAGGATGGCAATGGCCGGCTCACGGTCTGGGCCTCGACACAGTCCGTGTTCCTGGCGCGCGCGCGCCTGGCCGAGGCGCTGGACCGGCCGGTGTCCACCATCCGCGTGATCCAGGCGGTCACCGGTGGCGGCTTTGGCGCCAAGATCGTGGAGGAGAGCAACAGCCTGATCGCGGCCTTGCTGGCAACGCGGCTCGACCGCCCGGTGCGCCTGGTCAACAACCGGCTCGAGGATTTCCTCGGCGCGCGCTCCAGCGTGCCGGCGCGGGTCTGGCTGAAGATGGGCCTGGATGCGCAAGGGATGATCGTCGCCAAGGACGTCAACATCGTGGCCGAGTGCGGCGCCTATGCGGGCCTGGCTGGCGACGTGATGCACGTTACCGCCATGCGCAGCGACAACATGCATCGCGTGGAGAACGTGCGCTCCAACGCCGTGCTCGCCTATACCAACAATCCGCCGCGCGGCGCGTTCCGCGGCTTCGGCGGCCAGCAGATGCAGTTCCCGCTGAACAGCCACCTCACCATGCTGGCCGAAATGCTAGGCATGGATCCCATTGAAGTCCACAAGCGCAATGCCATCCGCTCCGGGGACACCAGCGTGCATGGCTGGAAGATTGGCAGCAGCGGCCTGGTGGAATGCCTCGAGCAAACGCGCGAGGCAATCCAGTGGGATGCGCGCCGCGCCGATGCCTCGCGGCGAACCGGCACGCGCCGGCGCGGGCTCGGCATCGCGGCCGCCATGCACGTCAGCGGTAACCGCACGCTGGGCAACTGGGATGGCTCCACCATCGTGCTCAAGGTCAACGAGGACGGGCGCGTCATGCTGCTCACCAGCGAGTGCGACATGGGGCAGGGCGCCAACACCATGCTCAGCCAGATCTGCGCCCAAGAGCTGGGCATTGCGCTGTCGCACGTCACCGTGAGCGCGCCGGATACCGATGTGGCGCCGTTCTGCCTCGGCTCGCTGGCATCGCGCGTCACGATCATTTCCGGCAACGCAGTGATGCGGGCCGCGCGCGAGGCGAAGCAGAAGCTGCTGGCCGTGGCCGCCGGGAAGCTCGGTGTGCCGCAGGACGAACTGGACCTGATCGACGGCGTGATCCGCGCCCGTCATGACGACACCACGCGCGCCACGCTCGCCGAGATCGCGCGGCTGCATATCTTCCGCCATGGCGGCGAGGGCCTGATGGTGCGCGCCACTTACGATGCGCCCACCGTGATGCACGACGCCAACTACTACGGCAACATCGCGCCTGCCTACTCGTTCGCGGCGCAGGCTGTCGAAGTGGAAGTGGACACGGTGACCGGGCAGATTACGCTGATCGACAGCTTCGTGTCGGACGACTGCGGCAAGGCCATCAACCCCTTGGCCGTGCACGGCCAGACGCACGGCGCCACCGTGCAGGCGATCGGCTGGACGCTGTATGAGCATGTGCAGGTCGAGGATGGCCGCATCCTGAACGGCAACTTCGCCGACTACACCATGCCGACCGCTGACGCGGTGCCTGCGCTGCGCACGGATGTGGTCGAGTCCGTTGAGCCCAATGGGCCCTATGGGGCCAAGGGCGCCAGCGAAACCGCGATCCTGCCGGGCGCGGCGGCCATTGCCAATGCGGTCTATGACGCCATCGGCGTGCGCATTGCTTCGCTGCCCATCACGCCGGAGAAGGTGCTGGCCGCGCTGCGCGAGCGCAAGGAAAATGAGGCGCGCCATGCGTAATTTCGAATTTCTGGAGCCGGGCTCGGTGCCGGAAGCCAGCCGCATGCTGGCCGACCTGGGCGACGAGTGCCGGGTAATCGCCGGCGGCACCGCGCTGATGCTCGGCATGCGCCAGCGCATGCTCATGCCCACCCACCTGGTATCGCTTGGCCAACTTGATGCCTTGCGCAAGATCGAGTTCGATCCGCGCACCGGCTTGCGCATCGGCGCGCTGGCCTTGCATGCGCAGGTGGCGCGCTCGCCGCTGGTGCAGGCGCATTACCCCATGCTGGCCAGCATGGCGGGGCGCGTGGCCAATCCGCAGGTGCGCAACCAGGGCACGATCGGCGGCAACCTTTGCTATGCCGATCCCGCCACCGATCCGCCGGGTTGCCTGATGGCGCTGGGGGCGCAGGTGGTGCTTGCCGGCAGGAGCGGCGAGCGCGTGCTGGAGATGGAGGCGTTCCTGGTCGACTACTACACCACGGCGCTCGAGCCCGATGAGATCGTGACCGAGATCCGCATTCCCGCGCTGGCGCCGGATGCGCTCGGCCACTACGCGCGCTTCCTGCGCACGGCCGCCGAGCACCGGCCGCTGGCCAGCGTCTCGCTGCTGGCTCGCCGGACTGGCGCTACGTGCATCGAGGCGCGCCTTGCGGTTGGCGCATCCACGCCGATTCCGGCGCGGCTGCGGCGCGCCGAGGCGTTCCTGGCCGGCAAGGCCGTCACGCCGGAAGTGGCCGCCGAGGCGGCGGATATCGTCGCCGCGGACATCGACCCCGTTTCCGATATGCGCGGCAACGCGGACTATCGCCGCGAGATGGTGCGGACCGTGGCGCGGCGGAGCATCGCCACGTTGTTCGGGCTGGCAACGGACTAAGGATTCCCCATGCAAAAGATCCATATCGAACTCACCGTCAACGGCGAAGACCACAGCGTGGAAGTGCCCGCGCGGCGCCTGCTGTCGGACCTGCTGCGCGACGACCTCAACCTGACCGGCACCAAGCGCGGCTGCGAGACCGGCATCTGCGGCGCCTGCTCCGTGCTGGTGGACGGCGAAGTCATGAAGTCCTGCCTGATGCTTGCCGTGCAGGCACGCGGGCGCGACGTGACCACCGTCGAAGGCCTAGGCGCTGGCGGTGAGCTGCACCCGCTGCAGCAAAGTTTCATGGAGTGCGGCGGCCTGCAGTGCGGCTACTGCACCCCTGGCTTCCTGATGACCTCCTGCGCCATGCTGGCGCATAACCCCAACCCGACAGAAGAGGAAGTCCGCGCTGGCCTGAACGGCAACCTGTGCCGCTGCACCGGTTACGTCGGCATCGTCGAATCCATTCTGTGCGCCGCGGAGAAAATGCGTGGAAATTGAAAAAAACCTGATCGTCGGCGCAGCACCGGCGCAAGTTTGGGCACTGCTGCTCGATCCCAATGTGATGGGCGGCTGCGTGCCGGGCATGCAGTCGATCGAGGTGGTCAGCGATGTGGAGTACATCTCGCACATCCAGGTCAAGATTGCCTTTGTCAGCGCGCGCTTCAAGATCAAGACCACCATCGTGGAGATGCGCGCGCCCAACTACCTGCGTAGCGAAGGCACGGGCGAGGACGCCTCCGTGGCCAGCTCGCTCAAGCAGTCCAGCGAGATCTTCCTGACCGGGCAGCCCGACGGCAAGACCGAACTGCGCATGAAGATCAACGTGGACGTGCTGGGCCGCCTTGGCACGTTCGGCCTGAGCGTGATGAAGACGAAGGCCGACCGGATGTGGGAGGAGTTCGGCACGAATCTGTCGGCGCGGCTGGTGGCGCCCGCCGAGGCGGCGCCGGCTGCGGCGTGCGCAGCGCCCGCAGCAGCGGATGTGGCGCAAACGGTTGCGAAGGAGCAGGCCCCTTCGCCCGCCGCGCCCGGCTCCGCCATCGAGGGGATTCCCGCTCGCCCGGCCGTCATCCCGGCTCGCACCGTACAAGCCGGCCCCAATCGCGGCGCAGGCTGGTGGTCGCGCCTGTTCTCGCCCGCGCCCGCTGTGGACAGGGGTCCGCTCACGGATATCTGCATCGAAGTGCGCCAGCCCAATGCGACCATTACCGTGCGCTGGCCGGCACAGCACGCGGGCGAGTGCGCCGCCTGGCTGCGGGACTATCTGAAGTGAGCGCGCGCGGCTTTGGTGATGGAAGTGCTGGAGGATAGATGCAGGGCGTGTTATATCGGACAGTCGCGGGCGGCGCATCGGGGTGCACGGTGCGTTATCCGCACAGGCCGGGCCTCAGAGCAGGGCCGCAGCCAAAGCCGTTACCATATCGCACGCCAAAGTACTCATTCGCAGAGATATCACCATGACAGATGCCCTCGAGCCTACCGATCTCCAGGACAAGTACATCGTGCCGGGGCTGGAACGCGGCCTGCGCCTGCTGGGCGAGTTCAGCCGCAACGAGCGGACCTTGTCTGCCGCCGAACTGGCGCGCCGGCTTCAGGTCCCGCGCTCCACGGTGTTCCGCCTGCTGACCACGCTGGAGATGATGGGCTTTGTGGAGCGTACCGATGGCGGCCGTGAATTCCGGCTCGGCATGGCGGTACTGCGCCTTGGCTTTGACTACCTCGCCTCGCTGGAGCTGACCGAGCTCGGCCGGCCACTGCTGGACCGCCTGCGCGACGAGGTCAACTACCCATGCAACCTGGTGGTGCGTGACGGCCGCTCCATCGTCTACGTGGCCAAGTCCGTGGCGCCTACGCCGTTCGCCAGCTCGGTCAACGTCGGCACCCGCCTGCCGGCGCACGCCACCGTGCTTGGCCGCGTGCTGCTTGAAGACCTGACGCTGGCGGAACTGCGTGATCTCTATCCCGAGCCGCAGCTGGAAGTCTTCTCGGAGAGCACGCCCAAGACCGTCGAAGCACTGTTCGACATGGTCCAGCGCGACCGCCAGCGCGGCTACGTGCTGCAGGAAGGCTTCTTCGAAACCAGCATCTCGACCATCGCCGCGCCGGTGCGGGACCGCAGCGCCAAGGTAGTGGCGGCGCTTGGCACCACCATCCCGGCTTCGCGGATCGATCCCGAGCGGCTCCATGGCATGGTGGAGCAGGTGAGGAGCGCGGCGGGCGAGCTATCCCGGTTGCTGGACTATCGGCCGTCGGAAGGTGGAGCGGTAGTCAATTTGTAGGGCGCGGCCAGCGCGGCGCCAGGCTTGTCGCCTGGCCGTGACGGCCAAGCACCGCCACTTCCCCTTGCCGCGCAAATCCGGCATTGGGCCAGGCCGGGACCAGGAATGTGCACTGGAAATTCGTGTCTAACTACACGAACGCGTCAGGAATTGGCGATGGGCACATGTATCAGAATCCTCACAATCGGTGCGGCCATGACGCTGGCCGGGTGCGCGGCAGTGCCTGCCTATGATGGCTACGGCTATCCGGCCGAAGGCACCTATCCTTACGGCGCTTACCATCCCGCTTACCCCTATGGCCCCTACTATGACTACGGCTGGTGGCCTGGGTTTTATGGGGGTGGCGCTGTGTTCTTCCATGGTGGTGGCCACGGCGGTGATGGTCACGGCGGTGATGGTCACCATGGTCATGGCGGCCACGGCGAGGGGCATGGGGAGGGCCATGGCGGTGGTCATGACGGTGGTGGTCACAACGGTGGCAGCCATGGCGGCGGCCATGGTCGATGAGCGTTCGAGCAGGCCCAATCGGAGCCCGTCATGCCGGTTCTCTCCCTACTTGTCGTTGCCCTGCTGATCGTCGGGGTGTACGCGTTTGCGATCCGGGCAATCTTTCATCGCGAACCCAAGGCGCGGGGAAGACCCGTCCGGCGTTGCCGACGGCATTACCCGCGCACCTGACGGCGAGCGAATTCCGCATCCGGCTTGACTGCCTCCTGGGCGTCCATCCCTTATTCGTTCTGGGTGTTGGCGATATGCCTGCTAATCTTGCCTTGTGCAGAACCTGTGCGGAAAAATGAAGAGGAGGGCAATATGGCAGCGGTCCGCGAATCCTTGATTCACGAGCTCCACCCGACGCAGCTGACGGTGGGCATGATCGAAGTGCAGGACAAGAAGAAACACCTGGCCTCGCTAAAGCCTGCGGAGCAGCGTGAGTTCCTGCAGGCCCATCCGATCCCGGTAGTGAACGGGCCGGGCGGCAAGCTTTACATCACCGATCACCATCATCTCGGGCGGGCAGCCTTGGAGGCCGGCGTCACCAGTGGCTTTTTCACCGTGGAGGCCGATCTGTCGGCCTGCGCGCAGGACGATTTCTGGGTGCAGATGGACAAGAACCTATGGGTTCATCCCCTGGACGAACACGGCGTGCGGCACCGCTACGCTGCGGTTCCCAATCACCTCGAGAAACTGGTCGACGATCCATATCGGTCGCTGGCCGGGTATGTCCGGGATGCTGGTGGCTACACCAAGACGCCTACCGCCTTTGCGGAGTTCGTGTGGGCGGACTTCTTTCGCCGCGCCATCGCCGTCGAGGACCTTAGCGCCGACTTCCACTCGGCGGTTCAGCGAGGCATCACGCTGGCAAAAGGCAAGCTGGCTGTCGGCCTGCCAGGATACGCCGCGTAATCAGCACCAGAGCATGACGGAGGGGCCGCAGCCCCTCTTGCCTAGCTCTTGCTTGAGGCTATCAACTATCAACTATCGGCAAATGGCGATAATTGATCAGCGCCAGGGCAAAATTCAATGGCCGATTTGCCGGCTCACGGTGTTTTCCTGCTGATTGAGAGCCTGCTGTTCCGTCCGGGTGATATGGCCGCCGTTCTGGCTTGCCATCGCGCGTTCTTCCTGGCGGATCTGGTGATCTTCGCCGTGCAGCTTGGCCGCCTGTCCACGCGACATTTCCCCCTCCTTGACCTCGTGGTGGATGCGCTTGTCCTGGTTGGACAGGCGGTTGTTCACCTGCTCGCGGCGAGGGTGATTTCTCTCCCACCGTGTATCTTTGTCGTTGGCCATCGCGCCACCTGCCATGCCTGCTGCCAGAACAGCGATAGTCACACTGCCGATAACCTTACGCATAAACATAGTGAACTCCCTGGTTGTTGATGCTCGGTGCAATTTGCCGAACATGGCCAACTAACGCGGCAGAATTTGGCGGCGATGACAGGTGCCAGACAGAGCTCTGTAACGAATTATCTACGTGCCAGCGAGTCCGCGCGCCACCGCGGCATCCCCATTTTTGGGCTCTTATATCGCTAACCGAAGGAGGAGCCGGATCCCTGCGAGGGCGAGGATGCGCATCCTTGCACTGCTTGTCGCTGAGGGGTTTGATGCGGATTGGCATGACAGCATTGGCATCCTGAAGGCTGTACCCTCAAAAAAGTTGGGTATCGGTGGTAGGCCTTGGCAAACGCCAGACAACAAAAAACCCAGAGAGCTTTCGCTATCTGGGTTTTCGGCAACGTAGGCAGTTGCTAGCCACTAATTTGGTGGGTGGTACAGGGATTGAACCTGTGACCCCTGCCGTGTGAAGGCAGTGCTCTACCGCTGAGCTAACCACCCCTGCTGCTGCGCTGTTACTGTCGTGCTGCAGAGAAACGAGATTATGTCAGCGCCGTTGTATCTTGTAAAGCCCTTCCTGGAAATTTCTGCAAAAAATCCGTTGGCTGCTTTCGGCCGGCAATCTTGAGCTGCCTATGCAGCTTCGGTCGCCGGCGGTGCTTCCTTCCATACGACCTTGCCGCCGCTCGCCTTTTCCAATTGCTTGAGCACCGCCAGGTGGGCGGTGGCTTCATCTTCGCTGGCCATCAGCACGGGCAGCTCGAGGCGGGAGAGGTCGGTGGCGGCCACTGCGTCGCTGTCGGCGCCGCCGCCGTCGAGCATATCGATCACCAGCGAGTTCTGGCCGCGCGTCATGGCGAGGTAGACCTCGGCCAGCAGCTCGGCATCTAGCAATGCGCCGTGCAGGGTACGGTGGGCGTTGCTGACGCCGAGGCGGTCGCACAGGGCGTCCAGCGAGTTGCGCTTGCCGGGGAACATCTGGCGGGCTTCGCGCAGGGTGTCGATCACATTGCCAGCGTGCTCGCGAAACGGCGGCAGCCCGACAAGCTTGAACTCCATGTCGAGGAAGCCAAGGTCGAAGGGCGCGTTGTGGATGATCAGCTCGGCGTCCTGGACGAAATCCCGGATCTCGTTGACCACTTCCGCAAACTTGGGCTTGTCGGCCAGGAAGTCCACGGTGATGCCGTGCACCGCGATCGCGCCTTCGTCGATATCGCGTTCCGGGTTGACGTAGAAGTGCAGGTGCCTGCCCGTGAGGCGGCGGTTAAGCAGCTCCACGCAGCCGATTTCAATCAGGCGGTCGCCGGTGGCGGCGCTCAGGCCGGTGGTTTCTGTGTCGAGAACGATCTGTCGCATGGCGGGCATTCTAACCGGTGGGGCAGGGGAGGAGTCGGGCCGGCGTGGGGCGCGATGAGGCGGTACGGAGCCGGCTTTATCCCTTGAGCGAGTCGACGCCACGGTTGGCAAGGGCATCGGCGCGTTCGTTGCCGGGGTGGCCGTTGTGGCCGCGGACCCAGTGCCAGGTGATGTCGTGCTGCCGCGCGAGCTTGTCCATTTCCTGCCAGAGGTCGGCGTTCTTTACCGGCTTCTTGTCGGCGGTCTTCCAGCCGCGGGCCTTCCATCCCGGCAGCCATTCGCCGATGCCCTTCTGCACGTATTGGGAGTCGGTGTAGACCTTGATCCGGCAGCGGCGCTTGAGCGCGCGCAGGGCCTCGATCACGGCCGTCATTTCCATGCGGTTGTTGGTGGTGAGGGCTTCGCCGCCGAACAGCTCTTTCTCATTGGTGCCGGACACCAGCACGGCGCCCCAGCCGCCGCGCCCGGGGTTGCCTTTGCAGGCGCCGTCCGAATAGATGATGACGTCTTCGATTTCGCTGGGTTCCATTGGGTATTGATTAGCTAATCTAAGGCTGGCACCGCGATGAGGCGGGGCCGACCGGGGTGATTGGGGGGCGGCAGCGCATGATGGCGCTTAATGCTCGTCGCCGGGGGACTTGCCGTGGGTGCCCGTGGGGGTCGCCACCGGCGCGGCGACTGGCGACAGGGCAGCCTTGGGGCTCTTCCAGGCGGGCCCGACCAGGCGGATATTGCGCACGCGCTTGACCGCCGAGATCATATAGACTGAACCGAAGATCGGCCACCAGCGGTCGCCGGCCTTCTCCATGAAGGCGGCGCGCTGCAGCCAGCGCTCCGTGTGGTATGGCGGGCAATAGCAGCCGAACCGGCCGCGGATAATATCGAAACCCAGGAGTTTGAGCCAGTCCTTGATGCGCACGAAGCCGATGGACTGGCTGTCGTTGGGCAGGAAGGGGTCAGCGCCGAGCCGCTTGAGGCCTTGGCGGGCGCCCCACAGGCTCATGGGGTTGAAGCAGGTCACCACCACCCGGCCTTCCGGCATCAGCACACGGGACACCTCGCGCAGCACCTCGTGCGGGTCTTCCGAAAACTCCAGGATGTGGGGCAGGGTGACCAGATCGATACTTTGCGTCTCGAACGGCAGTTCGTCGAAGCGGCACAGCAACTGGCGCGAATCGGCCTGTGCCCGTGGGCCGTGGGGCCCGTTGCCGGGGGCAAGCGCCAGTGCGGAGAACGGCATGCGGTTCTCGCGCAGGGTGTCGATGTGCGGCAGGCCGAGCTGCACCGCGTGGTAGCCGAAGATATCCACCACGGTCCGGTCGTACTGCGCCTGCTCCCACTGGAGCATGTATTGCCCGGGTGGCGAGGCAAGCCAGTCTTCCCAATTTATAATCGGACGCTTGGACATAGGAGCACGCATGTTGAAGGTGGAGCCGATTCCCGCATTCCAGGATAACTATATCTGGGCAATCCACGACGGTCACTGCGCCGCCGTGGTCGACCCCGGCGAATCCGCGCCGGTCGAAGCCTTCCTGGCACGCGAGGGGCTGACGCTGGGCGCTATTGTAATCACCCATCACCACGGCGATCACCAGGGCGGGGTGGCCGGGTTGCTGGCGGTGCATCCCACCGCGCCGGATGGCGCCCCGTTGCCGGTCATCGGTCCGGCCGGCGAGCGTATCGGCGCGCGTACCGTGGCGGTGCGCGAGGGCGATACCGTCAACGTGGCGCATCCGTCGCTGCAACTCAAGGTGCTCGACGTGCCGGGCCATACCGCCGGTCATGTCGCGTACGTGGCGGACCTGCCGGGCGCGGGGCCGTCGGTCTTCTGCGGCGATACGCTGTTTGCCAGCGGCTGCGGCCGCCTGTTCGAGGGCTCGCCGGCGCAGATGTTGTCGTCGCTGGACAAGCTGGCGGCGCTGCCCGGCGCCACCCGGGTGTACTGCGCCCACGAGTACACCCGCAGCAATGTGCGGTTCGCCCGCGCGGTGGAGCCGCATAATGCCGAGCTGGCAGCCTGGGAGGCACGCGTGGATGCGTTGCGCGCGGTCGGCGCACCGACCGTGCCGACCACCATCGGGCAGGAGCGCGAGGTCAATCCCTTCCTGCGCTCGCGCGTGCCCGCGGTACGCGAGGCGGTGGCGGCCCACGCTGGCGGGGTGGCCGGCAATGACGCGGCGGCCTTTGGCGCGCTGCGCGGCTGGAAGGATGATTTCCGCTGATTTCCGCTTGCCTTCACGTCCTTTCGCGTGCCCGCAAGCCTTGGGCACGCTTGGCCGGAACGGCATTTTTCACGTACCCGATACGTCCCTGTCGGCCTCGGCCCGGCGCCGCGGCAGGGAGAATTTCATTGACGCGAAAGCCGCTTTTTCTTAGCATCAGGCAAATTTTTAGCGTCACGATTTGAGAACTTAATGAAAATTGGTCGATTACTGGCGGTAGTTGCGTGTGCCGCGCTGCTTGCAGCGTGTGCCAGCACGCCCACTCCGCCCGAGGGTGCCGATGGCGCCACAGCGACCGCCTCCGCTTCCAGGCCCGCGATTTCCAAGCCCGATCCGCTCAATTCGATCAACAGCGCAGGTGTCATCAACGTGGACCGCGACAGCATGGACTGGCTGCGCGGGCCGTCGAGCGACATCTGGGACCGCATCCGTCGCGGCTTCGGCATGCCGGACCTGGAAGGCACGCTGGTTGACGATCGCACGCAGTGGTACGCGCAGCGCCCGGAATACATGGAACGGATGGTGGGGCGCTCGAGCCGCTACCTCTATCACATCGTCGAGGAGCTGGAACGCCGCAAAATGCCCACGGAGCTGGCGCTGCTGCCGTTCGTGGAGAGCGCGTTCAACCCGCAGGCCGAGTCCACCGCCAAGGCGGCGGGCATGTGGCAGTTCATTCCCAGCACCGGCAAGAGCTACAACCTGAAGCAGAACATGTTCCGCGACGAGCGGCGGGATGTGCTGGCCTCGACCGACGCGGCGCTGGACTACCTGCAGCGGTTGTACGACATGTTCGGCGACTGGCAACTGGCGCTGGCGGCATATAACTGGGGCGAGGGCGCGGTGTCGCGCGCCATCGCGCGCAACCAGGCGCGCGGGCTGCCGACCGACTACGCCAGCTTGAACATGCCCAACGAGACGCGCTATTACGTGCCGAAGCTGCAGGCGGTCAAGAACATCATTGCCAATCCCCAGATGTATGGGGTGAAGCTGCCGGATATTCCGGATCACCCGTACTTTGTCACGGTGACCACCTCGCGCGACATCGACGTCAAGCTGGCGGCCAAGCTCGCCAACCTGCCGCTCGACGAGTTCAAGGCGCTCAATCCGTCCTTTAACCGGCCAGTGATCCTGGGCGCGGCAAATCCCCAGATCCTGCTGCCTTTCGATAACGCCGAGCGCTTCCAGTACAACCTGAACACCTACCGTGGGGGCCTGTCGAGCTGGACGGCAGTGACGGTGGATAACCGCGAGCGCATCGAGGCGCTCGCGGCACGGCTGAATATCGACGCGGACACGATTCGCGAGATCAACCGCATTCCCAAAGGCATGCGGCTGAAGGCCGGCTCCACGGTGGTGGTGCCGCGCTCCGAGGATCGCAACCAGGACATCAGCGCCACGCTGGCCGAAAGCGCCACGATGGCCATGGAGCCTGATGTGCCCGACGCACGCCGCGTGGTGGTGCGGGCCGGGCGGCGCGATACGGTGGCAACGCTTGCGCATCGCTATGGCGTGTCGGCTGGCCAGGTGCAGTCCTGGAACAAGCTCTCCGGCACCAAGCTGGTGGCGGGGCAGAGCCTGGTGCTGATGGTGCCGGCGCGCTCGGCGGCTCGCTTTGCCAGCGCGCCCGACCCGGCGCCCACCGCTTCCGCGCTGGTCCCCGTTCGGGCCGAACCGGTGCGGGGATCGGCCAAGGGACGCGCCGCGCCGCGCCAGCGCGTGACGGTCGAGGCCGCGCCGCGCAAGGGTGCCGCGGCCACGGCAAGGTCATCGGCCAAACCCGCGCCGACCGTTTCGGCAGCCAAGGCCAGCGCCAAGCCGGCCAGTGCCAAGGCGGCCAGCAAATCGGCGGCAGGGCCGGCGAAGACCAAGGCGCACGCGCGCTGAAGCGCAAGGGGGTTTGAGCCAGATCAAGGGCGTGCCAGTGGCACGCCCTTTTGCCTGGTGCGGCGCATCGTGGGTAAGCCTTGCGTAAGGCGGCATGCGCAGACTGCGGGAACCCGTGGCCAGGATCGGCCATGGCATGCCAGGCGCCAGGCCGCCCCGGTGGTGGCAAACTAGCGGCAGCAAATCAGCAAATCAGCAAACGACCCGACAAACAAACCAATAGCCCGCATCCAAGCGGAGGAGACAAGCCATGACGGCTACCCGTGCCCTGCACGCCCGCTCGCTGAGCGACCCTGAAGGCTTCTGGGCTGAACAGGCGCGCCGCATCGACTGGGAAACCCCGTTCGACACCGTGCTGGACGACAGCCGCCCGCCATTCACCCGGTGGTTCGTCGGTGGCCGCACCAATCTTTGCCATAACGCGGTCGATCGTCATCTGGCCGAGCGCGCGGACCAGGCCGCGCTGATCTACGTATCGACGGAAACCGGCCAGCACCGCACCTACAGCTACGCCGAATTGCACGACGAGGTCAACCGCATGGCCGCGATCCTGCAGCAACTGGGTGTGGTAAAGGGCGACCGCGTGCTGATCTACATGCCGATGATTCCCGAGGCCGCGTTTGCCATGCTGGCCTGCGCGCGCATCGGCGCCATTCATTCCGTCGTGTTCGGCGGCTTCGCCTCGGTGAGCCTGGCCGCGCGCATCGACGATGCGCAGCCGCGCGTGATCGTCAGCGCAGATGCCGGCTCGCGCGCCGGCAAGGTGGTGCCCTACAAGCCATTGCTGGACGAGGCGGTGAAACTGGCCACGCACAAGCCGGAGCGCGTGCTGCTGGTGGATCGCCAGCTTTCCCCGATGACGCTCACGCCTGGCCGCGATGAAGACTATGGCGCCTGGCGCGAGCGCGTTGGCGCGGCGCGCGTGCCGTGCGCATGGCTCGAATCGAGCGAGCCGTCCTATGTGCTTTATACGTCCGGCACCACCGGCAAGCCCAAGGGCGTGCAGCGCGATACCGGCGGCTACGCGGTCGCGCTGGCGGCCTCGATGGAATACATCTTCTGCGGCAAGGCCGGCGACACCATGTTCTCCAGTTCCGATATCGGCTGGGTGGTGGGGCACAGCTATATCATCTACGGGCCGCTGCTGGCGGGCATGGCCACGATCATGTACGAAGGCACGCCGATCCGCCCGGACGGCGGCATCCTGTGGCAACTGGTCGAGCAGTACCACGTCAACATCATGTTCAGCGCGCCCACCGCCATTCGCGTGCTGAAGAAGCAGGACCCGGCCTGGCTCACGCGCTACGACCTGTCCAGCCTGCGCCTGCTGTTCCTGGCCGGCGAGCCGTTGGACGAGCCCACCGCGAGCTGGATCCAGCAGGGCATCGGCAAGCCGGTGGTGGACAACTACTGGCAGACCGAGACGGGCTGGCCGATCATCGCGATCCAGCGCGGCCTTGACCCGCTGCCGGCCAAGCTCGGCTCGCCGGGCGTGCCGGTGTACGGCTACGACTTGAAGATCATCGACGAGGCCACCGGCGCCGAATGCCCGCCGGGGCAAAAGGGCGTGGTCGCCATCGACGGGCCGCTGCCGCCGGGCTGCATGACCACGGTATGGGGCGACGACGAACGCTTCGTCAAGACGTATTGGTCCGGCGTGCCGGGACGGCGCTGCTATTCCACGTTCGACTGGGGTGTGCAGGACGAGGATGGCTATATCTTTATCCTCGGCCGCACCGACGATGTGATCAACGTGGCGGGCCACCGTCTTGGCACGCGTGAGATCGAGGAGAGCATTTCGTCGCACCCGGCAGTGGCCGAGGTAGCGGTGGTGGGTGTGCACGATGCGCTCAAGGGCCAGGCGGCGATGGCCTTTGTGATCGTGCGCGACGCGGGCCGCACCGCCACCCAGGCAGACCGGCTGGTGCTGGAGGGCGATGTGATGAAGACCGTGGACCAGCAACTGGGGGCAGTGGCGCGCCCGGCACGCGTGTTCTTCGTCAATGCGCTGCCCAAGACGCGTTCCGGCAAGCTGTTGCGCCGCGCCATGCAAGCGGTGGCGGAAGGGCGCGACCCGGGCGACCTGACCACGATTGAGGATCCCACCGCACTCGCGCAGTTGCAGGCGGCGATGCAAGGCTGAAGGCAGGGGTGCCCGCCTTCCGGCGGGCGCTGCACTGCGCAAAAGATTGTCCTTGCCAGGCGGGCTCATGCCGACTAATATTTTAAGTGTCAAATATTTAAGCATGATCTAGATGCGCTCCCGCGCATCGCATGTGCCGCACGGCTATCCTGGAACTCAGAATCCCAGGGGCCGGCACGCAGGAGACGAAAAAATGCGAGTGCTCTGTATCGGCGGAGGCCCCTCGGGCCTGTACTTCGGCTTGCTGATGAAGCTGCGGGACCCTTCCAGCGAGGTCTACGTGGTGGAGCGCAACCGGCCCTATGACACCTTTGGCTGGGGCGTGGTGTTCTCCGATGCCACCATGGACAACCTCAAGCAGGCCGACCCGGTCAGCGCGGAGCAGATCAACGCGGCGTTCAACCACTGGGACGATATCGATATCCATATCGGCGGGCGCACCCTGCGCTCCGGCGGGCATGGCTTTATCGGCATCGGCCGCAAGCGCTTGCTCAACATCCTGCAGGCGCGTTGCGAGGCGCTCGGCGTGCACCTGGTGTTCGAGACCGACGTCACGGATGACCAGGCGCTGGCGCAGCAATACCAGGCCGACATCGTGATCGCCTCCGACGGTATCAACAGCCGCGTGCGCGGCCGCTACGCCGAGACCTTCCAGCCCGACATCGATACCCGCCTGTGCCGCTTTGTCTGGCTTGGCACGCGCAAGCTGTTCGACGCTTTTACCTTTGCCTTCGAAAAGACCGAGCATGGTTGGTTCCAGGCCCATGCCTACCGTTTCGACGACAACACCTCCACCTTTATCGTCGAGGCGCCCGAGCCGGTCTGGCGCGCCGCCGGCATCGAGCAGATGAGCCAGGAGGAGGGCGTGGCCTTTTGCGAGCGCCTGTTTGCCCGCTACCTGGACGGTAACGCCCTGATCAGCAACGCCACTCACCTGCGCGGCTCGGCCAACTGGATCCGCTTTCCGCGTGTGATCTGCGGCACCTGGGTGCACTGGAACACGCTGGCCGGCGGCCGCCGCGTGCCGGTGGTGCTGATGGGCGATGCCGCGCATACCGCGCATTTCTCGATCGGCTCCGGCACCAAGCTGGCGCTGGAAGATGCGATCGACCTCGCCAACAATATCCGCGATGCCGGGCCGGGCGGCGCCGACGTGCTGCCGCAGGCGCTGGAGCGCTACCAGGCCACCCGCAGCGTAGAAGTGCTCAAGATCCAGAATGCCGCGCGCAACTCCACCGAGTGGTTCGAAAATGTCGAGCGCTACGCGGGCTTGGCGCCGGAGCAGTTCGCCTATTCGCTGCTGACGCGCTCGCAGCGCATCTCGCACGAGAACCTGCGTGTGCGAGACCCCGGCTACGTCGAGGGTTTCGAGCGCTGGCTGGCGGGGCAGGCGGCTGCCAACGTCGCCAATGCCACCAGCACCGGACAGGCGGCCGAGGCCCGCGTCGTGCCGCCGATGTTCACGCCGTTGCGCGTGCGCAATGTCACCTTGAAGAACCGCGTGGTGGTGTCGCCGATGGCCATGTACTCCTGCGAGGACGGCGTGCCGGGCGACTTCCACCTGACGCACCTGGGCGCGCGCGCGCTCGGCGGCGCGGGCATGGTGGTGGCGGAAATGACCTGCACCTCGCCGGATGCGCGCATCACCCCGGGCTGCCCGGGTTTGTGGAACGATGAGCAGCGCGATGCCTGGCGCCGCATTGTCGATTTCGTGCATGCCAACAGCGACGCGCGTATCGCCATGCAGATCGGCCACGCCGGGCGCAAGGGCTCCACGCAACTCGGCTGGGAACAGATGGACTATCCGCTCGCCGAAGGCAACTGGCCGGTGCTGTCGGCTTCGCCGCTGCCGTATATGCCGGGCATCTCGCAAGTGCCGCGCGAGATGAGCCGCGCCGATATGGACGCCGTGCGCGACGATTTCGTGGCCAGCGCGCGGCGCGCTGCCCAAGCCGGGTTCGACTGGCTGGAACTGCACTGCGCCCACGGCTACCTGCTCTCCAGCTTCATCTCGCCGCTGACCAACCAGCGCAGCGACGAATACGGCGGCTCGCTGCAGGCGCGGCTGCGCTATCCGCTGGAAGTCTTCGCCGCCGTGCGTGCCGTATGGCCGCAGGAGCGCCCGATGTCCGTGCGGATCTCGGCCCACGACTGGGTCGAAGGCGGCATCACGCCCGACGACGCGATCGAGATTGCGCGCGCCTTCAAGGCCGCGGGCGCCGACATGATCGACTGCTCATCCGGGCAGGTGAGCCCGGACCAGGCGCCGGTGTACGGCCGCATGTACCAGACGCCGTTTGCTGATCGCATCCGCAATGAAGCGGGCATCGCCACGATCGCTGTTGGCGCGATCTTCGAGGCCGACCACGTCGACAGCATCATCGCCGCGGGCCGTGCGGACCTGTGCGCGATTGCCCGGCCGCACCTGGCCGATCCCGCGTGGACCATTCACGAGGCGGCGCGGCTGGGGCATCGCGACCTGGCCTGGCCCAAGCAATACCAGGCCGGCAAGCGCCAGCTCGAGACCAATCTGGAACGGGCAGCGCAACAAGCCAGACAAGCCCGCCAGCCGGAGGATCACTGAGCATGAACACGCTTCTTTCCCTGCAAGGCCGGCACGCGCTGGTCACGGGCGGCGGGCGCGGCATCGGTGCCGCCATTGCCCGCCGCCTGCTCTCGCACGGCGCTAGCGTCACGTTGCTGGGCCGCGACGCGGCTACGCTGGCGGCCACCGCCGATACGCTGGCCGAGGCGGTCGTGTCGCCCGCCATGCTTTGCACCGTGGCGGCGGATATCTCGCAGGCCGACAGCGTGGCAGCGGCCTTTGCCGACGCCGCCGGCAAGGCAGGGCCCATCGACCTGCTGATCAACAATGCCGGCCAGGCGCGCAGCGCGCCGTTCGGCAAGACCGATCTTGCGCTATGGCAATCCATGCTCGAGGTCAACCTCACCGGCACCTTTCTCTGCACGCAGGCCGCGCTGCCGCACATGCTCGCCAATGGCTGGGGCCGCATTATCAATGTGGCCAGCACGGCCGGGCTGGTTGGCTATGGTTATGTGAGCGCCTATTGCGCGGCCAAGCACGGCGTGATTGGCCTGACCCGCGCGCTGGCGCTGGAAACGGCGAGCAGTGGTGTCACCGTCAATGCGGTCTGCCCCGGCTATACGGAAACCGACATCGTGCGCGACGCGGTCGCCAACATCGTGCGCAAGACCGGCCGTACCGAGGCGCAGGCCCGCGCCGAACTGGCCAAGGGCAATCCGCAGGGGCGATTGGTGCAGCCCGACGAAGTCGCGGACGCCGTGGCATGGCTGTGCCAGCCATCGGCCAGCGCGATTACCGGTCAGTCGATCGCCGTGGCCGGCGGCGAGGTCATGGCGGGTTGATCGCCAACGCCTGCAAGCCAACCAGATTCAGAACGAACAAGCGAGAAACGAGATGAGCGAAATAGCACTGGACATGCGCCACCACAAGCGCAGCTTCGCCGGCTACCAGCCACGGCACTTCCTGTGGTCGGTCTCGGCCGACGGCAAGGTCGGCACCGTGACGCTGAACCGCCCCGAGCGCAAGAACCCGCTCACGTTTGATTCCTACGCCGAGCTGCGCGACCTATTCCGCGGCCTGTGCTACGCCACCGACATCAAGACGGTGGTCATCACCGGCGCCGGCGGCAACTTCTGCTCGGGCGGCGACGTGCACGAAATCATCGGCCCGCTCACGCGCATGACCATGCCGGAGCTGCTGGAATTCACGCGCATGACCGGCGACCTGATCAAGGCCATGCGGGCTTGCCCGCAGCCCATCGTCAGCGCCGTCGACGGCATCTGCGCCGGCGCCGGCGCGATGATGGCGCTGGCCTCGGATATGCGTCTGGGCACGGCGCAGGCCAAGACCGCTTTCCTGTTCGTGCGGGTTGGACTGGCCGGCGCCGATATGGGTGCCTGCTCGCTGCTGCCGCGCGTGATCGGGCAGGGCCGTGCGAGCGAGCTGCTCTACACCGGCCGCGCGATGGCTGCGCAAGAAGGGCTGCAGTGGGGCTTCTTCAACGCGCTGCACGCACCGGACGCTGTGCTCGCCGAGGCGCAGGCACTGGCCGCGCAGATTGCGGCTGGTCCGACGTTCGCCCACGGTGTGACCAAGAAGCTGCTGCACCAGGAATGGAACATGGGCCTGGACGAAGCCATCGAGGCCGAGGCCGAGGCGCAGGCCATCTGCATGCAGACCCGGGATTTCCGCCGCGCCTACGACGCGTTCGTGGCCAAGACGCGCCCGGTGTTCGAAGGCGATTGAAAGGAATAGCAAGCCATGTCCGACAAAGGTTATCTCTGCCTGCCGTTCTTCGACGACACGCACCGTGAACTAGAGCAACGGCTCGATGCATGGGCCACGGCCTCGCTCAAGGTCGACCACAGCGACACCGATGCCGCCTGCCGAGCGCTGGTGCGCCAGCTCGGCGCGGCCGGCTGGCTGCGCTACTGCGTGCCAGCCGCCTACGGCGGCGCGCTCGACACGCTCGACTCGCGCTCGCTGTGCCTGCTGCGCGAGACGCTGGCTCGCCATGATGGCCTGGCCGACTTTGCCTTCGCCATGCAAGGCCTGGGCAGCGGCGCGATCACGCTGGCCGGCAGCGGCGCCATGCGCGAACGCTACCTGCCGCGCGTGGCGCGCGGCGAGGCGATTGCCGCGTTCGCGTTGTCCGAACCCGATGCCGGTTCCGATGTCGCCGCCATGCAATGCCGTGCCGTGCCGGATGGCGATCACTACGTGCTCGATGGCGTCAAGACCTGGATCTCCAACGGCGGCATCGCCGACTTCTATTGCGTCTTTGCCCGCACCGGCGAAGCGCCGGGCGCGCGCGGCATCTCCGCGTTTGTCGTGGATGCCGACACGCCGGGCCTGACCATCGCCGAGCGCATCGACGTGATGGCGCCGCACCCGCTTGCCACGCTGCGCTTCGAGAACTGCCGGGTGCCCGTCACCGCAAGGCTTGGCGAGGCAGGGCAGGGCTTCAAGGTGGCCATGATGACGCTGGACATCTTCCGCGCCTCGGTGGCTGCCGCCTCGCTGGGCTTCGGCCGCGCCGCGCTCGACGAAGCACTGGCCCGTGCCACCGCGCGGCCGATGTTCGGCGGCGTGCTGGCGGACCTGCAACTGACGCAGGCCGCCATCGGCGACATGGCCACCGCCATCGACTCGGCAGCCTTGCTGACCTACCGCGCCGCGTGGCTGCGCGATGTGGCCGGCGTGCGCACCACGCGTGAAGCCGCCATGGCCAAGATGGTGGCCACCGAGAACGCGCAGCAGGTGATCGACCGCGCGGTGCAGATGTTCGGCGGTCTCGGCGTCAAGGTCGGCACGCGCGTGGAAAGCCTGTATCGCGAGATCCGTTCCTTGCGGATCTACGAGGGTGCCACCGAAGTGCAGAAGCTGATCATCGCGCGCGAAACGCTGGCGCAGCATCGCGCCTGACGTGGCCGGCGCGAGCGGATAACCGGATAACCCTTACCAGCATCACCAGAATGAAGGAAGCGGAGACAAACATGGCGAGCACAGCCCATCTCGATACCTATGCACTGGACCGCCTGCCGCCCCCGCAGCAGTGGCCGGCGTTCCTGTTCAACGCCGATACCCGGTATCCGGAGCGCATGAACTGCGCGCTCGAACTGGTCGAGCGCCACGTGCGCGAGGGGCGCGGCGAGCGTGTGGCAATCCGCTACGAGCAAGACGGCGCGCACCGTACCGTCAGCTATGCCGAACTGGCTGCGCTATCGAATCGCATTGCCCATGTGCTGACCGGCGACATGAAGCTGGTGCCGGGCAGTCGGGTGCTGCTGCGCGGCCCAAACAACCTGATGATGGCGGCATGCTGGCTGGCCGTGGTCAAGGCAGGCTTGATCGCTGTGCCGACCATGCCGCTGCTGCGCGCGAAGGAACTCAAGCAGGTGATCGACCGCGCGGCAGTCAGCGCCGCGCTGTGTGACGAACGCCTGCGCGAGGAACTGGAGGCCAACCTCAAGCCAGGCGGCGAGCACCATTGCCCGAGCCTGACCCAGGCGCTGTACTTCAACAGCAGCGGCGCCGGTTCGGTGGAGGCCGCGATGGCGAACAAGCCCGACGGCTTCGAAGCCTGCGATACCGCGGCCGATGATATCTGCCTGATTGCCTTCACCAGCGGCACGACGGGGCAGCCCAAGGGCACGGTGCATTTCCATCGCGACGTGATCGCGATGTGTGACCTGTTTCCGCGCCATGTCCTCAAGCCCGGCCCGGACGATATCTTCTGCGGCACGCCGCCGCTGGCCTTTACGTTTGGCCTTGGCGGCATCCTGTGCTTCCCGCTGCGGGTCGGGGCTTCCACCGTGCTGGCGGAACGGCTCACGCCCGAAAGCCTGCTGGCGCTGATTCAGTCCTGGCGCGCCACCATCGTGTTTACCGCGCCGACCTTCTACCGGCAGATGGCAGCGCTGGCGCCGGGCTACGATCTGTCCAGCCTGCAAAAGAGCGTGTCGGCAGGCGAGGCGCTGCCGGATGCCACGCGCCAAAGCTGGAAGGCGGCCACGGGCATCGAGATGACCGACGGCATCGGCGGCACCGAGATGATGCATATCTTCATTTCCAGCGCGGGCGCCGATGTGCGGCCTGGTGCTATCGGCAAGGTGGTGCCCGGCTATATCGCGCAGATCGTCGATGAGCAGATGCAACCCGTGCCGCATGGCACGGTCGGCAAGCTGGCGGTGCGCGGCCCCACCGGATGCCGCTACCTGGACGACCCGCGCCAGGCCAACTACGTAAAGGACGGCTGGAACCTGCCGGGCGATACCTTCAAGGCGGATGCCGACGGCTATTACTACTATCAGGCACGCTCCGATGACATGATCGTCTCGGCTGGCTACAACATCGCCGGGCCGGAAGTGGAGAGCGCACTGATGCGCCACGAGGCGGTGGCCGAGTGCGGCGTGGTCGGCATGCCCGACCCCGAGCGCGGCCAGATTGTTGCTGCGTATGTGGTGCTGCGCCCTGGCGTGGCGGCAAGCGACGAGACTTGCGCGGCACTGCAGTCCTATGTCAAGGCCGAGATCGCACCCTACAAGTATCCGCGCAAGGTGATTTTTGTCGATGCGCTGCCGCGCACCGAGACCGGCAAGCTGCAGCGTTTCCGCCTGCGGCAGATGGCCGAGCAGAGCGGGGCACCCGAGGGTGCGAGGCAGCCGTGAACGCGTGCTTCAGCAACAGCGCGCGGGTGCGCTTCAAGGATTGCGATGCCGCCGGCATCGTGTTCTTCCCGCGCTACTTCGAGATGCTCAATGACCTGGTCGAGGACTGGTTCCGCGACGCGCTCGGCTGGTCCTTCGCCGAAATGCATGGCGCAGGGCAGGCCGGCGTGCCGACGGCGGAATTGTCCACCCGCTTTGTCGCGCCCAGTCGCCTGGGCGAATTGTTGACACGGGAGCTGCGCGTGACACAACTAGGTCGCAGCAGCTTTTCGTTGCAGGTGCGCTTTGTCGGGCCGGCTGGGGATGTGCGGGTGGAGATCGCCCAGCGGCTGGTATGCGTGGACACCGGGCAGATGGCGTCGCGCGCGCTGCCGCCGGAAGTCCGCTCGGCCATGGAGCGCTTCCTCGCGCCCGATGCCCCGGCGTCCGCACCGATGCACCCGTGCGGGGCGTAGGGCGAAGCCGGCCAAACAGAAAACAGGATCCCGATCCTGGATCCCAATCACTTCTTACGTTACGGAAAACCGACCATGAAGATTCTCCAGCCACCAGACTGGGCCGCGCCGCGCGGCTACTCGAACGGCACCATGACCGAATTGCAGGTGGGCAGCCGCCTGCTCTTCGTCGGCGGCCAGATCGGCTGGAACGGCCAGTGCGAGTTCGAGACCGATGACTTCTCCGAGCAGGTCGGCCAGGCGCTGCGCAATATCGTGGCGGTGCTGGCGGCGGGCGGCGCGCGTCCGGAGCACATCGTGCGCATGACCTGGTATGTGAAGGACAAGGTGGAATATGTGGCGGCCTACCGCGCCATCGGCGAGCACTACCGCGCCACCATCGGGCGTCATTTTCCGGCCATGACGGCGGTCGAAGTGGCCGATCTGGTGGAGGCGCGCGCCAAGGTGGAGATCGAAGTGACGGCGGTGGTGCCGGCCGGCGAATGACAACGTCAGCCCGGCATGCCGCCGGGCTGACGGGCCCGCTGAGGAGGGCGGAGGCGTCCGCAAGTCCTTGATAACTTGAGAAAATGGGTGGCGCGGGGTATAATCCAAAAGTTTCGCTTTCAGAACCCCTCACCCTAGCGCCTACCGAATTCCACCTTCCGCCGCCCCCATTTCGCCCTGGCTCCGCCGCATTGTTTTGTGTGGCGTATCGAGCACCTGGCGAACGGCCCCGGCGACAAGCATCGCGCCCAGTCGACGAAATCGACAATCCGCGTGCTGCCTGTCGCCCCGCCGGACAAACGGGGCAAGAGGCGTTGAGCAGGTCGGTCACGGGGTGAATCCAGCAGGAGCCTACCCGTGTTACCGTCTTTTCCGTCCGCCATTCTCGCGCTTGCAGACGGCACGGTCTTTCGTGGCTATTCCATTGGCGCTTCCGGCCATACCATCGGCGAAGTGGTGTTCAACACCGCTCTGACCGGTTACCAGGAAATCCTCACCGACCCCAGCTATTCCCGGCAGATCGTCACATTGACGTATCCGCATATCGGCAATGTCGGGGTCAATACTGAGGATGTCGAAGCCACGAAAGTCCATGCCGCCGGCCTGATCATCAAGGATCTGCCGCTCCTGGCCTCCAATTTCCGCAAGGAACATTCCCTCGGCCATTACCTGAAGCAGGAAAAGGTGGTGGCGATTGCCGGCATCGACACCCGCAAGCTGACCCGTATCCTGCGCGAGAAGGGTGCGCAGAACGGCTGCATCCTCGCTGGCGAGGACAATGTGCAGAAAGCCATCGACCTGGCACGTTCCTTCCCCGGCCTGGCCGGCATGGACCTGGCCAAGGTGGTGTCGGTCAAGGAACCGTACGAGTGGAACCAGACCGAATGGGTGCTGGGCCAAGGTTATGGCAAGCTGGAGTCGCCGCGTTTCCACGTGGTGGCCTTTGACTACGGCGTGAAGTTCAACATCCTGCGCATGCTGGCCGCACGCGGCTGCAAGGTGACCGTGCTGCCGGCGCAAGCCAGCGCGGAAGATGCCCTGGCGCTCAACCCGGACGGCGTGTTCCTGTCGAACGGCCCAGGAGATCCCGAGCCCTGCGACTATGCGATCCGTGCCACCCGTGAGTTCATCGCCCGCGGCATCCCCACGTTCGGCATCTGCCTGGGCCACCAGATCATGGCCCTGGCCGCCGGCGCCAAGACGCTGAAGATGAAGTTCGGCCACCACGGCGCGAACCATCCGGTGAAGGACCTCGACGACGGCCGCGTG
The DNA here is from genome assembly GCF_058809705.1 of Cupriavidus sp. MPR-AND1C. Classification (NCBI taxonomy): domain Bacteria; kingdom Pseudomonadati; phylum Pseudomonadota; class Betaproteobacteria; order Burkholderiales; family Burkholderiaceae; genus Cupriavidus; species Cupriavidus sp. MPR-AND1C. The sequence continues at coordinate 51,043 of NZ_JBXASU010000005.1, forward strand.
GTGATCACCTCGCAGAACCACGGTTTTGCGGTGGACGCCGATACCCTGCCTGCCAACGTGCGCGCCACCCACGTGTCGCTGTTCGACGGCTCGCTGCAGGGCTTCGCGCTGACCGACAAGCCGGCATTCTGCTTCCAGGGTCACCCGGAAGCCTCGCCGGGCCCGCACGACGTGGCTTACCTGTTCGACCGCTTTACCAAGATGATGGCCGACGCACGCCAGTAAGCACGTTCAAGCCAAGACGAGAAGTTACGTAGACAAGCAGACCGCAGGACGACCCGATGAACGCCTTCATGCATACCGCGCTGGGCATTACCGATTTCTGGACCTTTGTGCTTGGCACGATTTTCATCGTGCTGCTGCCGGGGCCGAACTCGATGTATGTGCTATCCGTCGCGGCGCAACGCGGCGTGCGCGAAGGCTACAAGGGTGCCTGCGGGGTGTTCCTGGGGGACGCCATCCTGATGGTGCTGTCGGCGGCGGGCGTGGCCTCGCTGCTCAAGGCCAGCCCCGCCTTGTTCTACGTGGTGAAGACCATCGGTGCCGCTTATCTGGGCTGGATCGGTTTCCAGATGCTGCGTGGTGCCGTGCGCGCATGGTTGCGCCGTGGCAGCGACGGCGGGACGGCGGCGCAGGCTCAAGCGCCTGTGGACCGCGCGGTCAGCCCGTTGCGCAAGGCGCTGGTGGTGAGCCTGCTCAACCCCAAGGCCATCCTGTTCTTCATCTCCTTCTTCATCCAGTTCGTCGATCCGCAGTTCGGCTACCCGGCGCTGTCGTTTGTCGCGCTGGGGCTGGTGTGCCAGTTGTGCAGCTTCGCCTACCTGACCACGATCATCTTCGTGGGCGCCAGGCTGGCCGAAGCATTTCGCCGCCGACGACGACTGTCGGCGGGCATGGCGAGCGGGGTAGGCGCCATGTTCATCGGCTTCGGCGCCAAGCTGGCGACGGCCACCCTGAACTGAATCGAATCCTGATATCCGGTGCGGCCCGCGCGATTGTGCGGGCCGGCCAATAATGAGAGCGTGCAATGCCAAAGCGCACAGACATAAAGAGCATCCTGATCATCGGCGCCGGCCCCATCATCATCGGGCAGGCGTGCGAGTTCGACTATTCCGGCGCCCAGGCCTGCAAGGCGCTGCGCGAGGAAGGTTTCAAGGTCGTGCTGGTGAATTCGAATCCGGCCACGATCATGACCGATCCCAATACGGCCGATGTGACCTACATTGAGCCGATTACCTGGGAAGTGGTCGAGCGCATCATTGCAAAAGAGCGTCCCGACGCCATCCTGCCGACCATGGGCGGCCAGACCGCGCTGAACTGCGCGCTGGATCTGCATCGCCATGGCGTGCTGGCAAAGTACAACGTCGAGCTGATCGGCGCGTCGCCGGAGGCCATCGACAAGGCCGAGGATCGCCAGAAGTTCAAGGAAGCGATGACCAAGATCGGCCTGGGCTCGGCCAAGTCCGGCATCGCTCACTCGATGGAAGAAGCGCTGGCCGTACAGACGCAGATCGCCAAGGAAACCGCCACCGGCGGCTACCCGATCGTGATCCGCCCGTCTTTCACGCTGGGCGGCTCCGGCGGCGGCATTGCCTACAACCGCGAAGAATTCGAGGAAATCTGCAAGCGCGGCCTGGATCTCTCGCCGACCCGCGAACTGCTGATCGAAGAGTCGCTGCTGGGCTGGAAAGAGTATGAGATGGAAGTTGTCCGCGACAAAAAGGACAACTGCATCATCATCTGCTCGATCGAGAACCTGGACCCGATGGGCATCCACACCGGCGACTCCATCACGGTGGCGCCCGCCCAGACCCTGACTGACAAGGAATACCAGATCCTGCGCAACGCCTCGCTGGCGGTGCTGCGCGAGATCGGCGTGGATACCGGCGGCTCCAACGTGCAGTTCTCGATCAACCCGGCCGACGGCCGCATGATCGTGATTGAAATGAACCCGCGCGTGTCGCGCTCGTCGGCGCTGGCCTCCAAGGCCACCGGTTTCCCGATCGCCAAGGTCGCCGCCAAGCTTGCGGTGGGCTACACGCTGGACGAGCTGAAGAACGAGATCACCGGCGGTGCGACCCCGGCCTCGTTCGAGCCGTCGATCGACTACGTGGTCACCAAGGTGCCGCGTTTCGCCTTCGAGAAATTCCCGCAGGCCGACAGCCACCTGACCACCCAGATGAAGTCCGTGGGTGAGGTGATGGCCATGGGCCGTACCTTCCAGGAATCGTTCCAGAAGGCCCTGCGCGGCCTGGAAGTGGGCGTGGATGGCCTGGATGACAAGTCCACCGACCGCGACGAGATCGTCGAGGAAATCGGCGAGGCCGGCCCGGACCGCATCTGGTACGTGGGCGACGCCTTCCGCATCGGCATGTCGCTGGAAGAAGTGCACGCCGAGACCGCCATCGATCCGTGGTTCCTCGCCCAGATCGAAGATATCGTCAAGACCGAGACCCTGGTCAAGGCACGCAAGCTGGACAGCCTGTCGGCCGCCGAGCTGCGTCACCTGAAGCAGAAGGGTTTCTCGGACCGCCGCCTGGCCAAGCTGATGGGCGCCGAGCCCGCAGCCGTGCGCGTGGCGCGCCATGCCGCCGGCGTGCGCCCGGTGTACAAGCGCGTGGACACCTGCGCTGCCGAGTTCGCCACCAATACCGCCTACATGTACGGCACGTATGAAGCCGAGCACGGCGAGTGCGAAGCCGACCCCACTGCCAATCGCAAGATCATGGTGCTGGGCGGCGGTCCGAACCGGATCGGCCAGGGCATCGAGTTCGACTACTGCTGCGTGCACGCCGCGCTGGCGCTGCGCGAAGACGGGTACGAGACCATCATGGTCAACTGCAACCCGGAAACCGTGTCGACCGACTACGACACCTCGGACCGCCTCTACTTCGAGCCGCTGACGCTCGAAGACGTGCTGGAAATCGTCGACCGCGAAAAACCCGTCGGGGTGATCGTGCAGTACGGCGGCCAGACCCCGCTGAAGCTGGCGCTGGACCTGGAAGCCAATGGCGTGCCCATCATCGGCACCAGCCCCGACATGATCGATGCCGCCGAAGACCGCGAGCGTTTCCAGAAGCTGCTGCATGAACTGGGCCTGCGCCAGCCGCCCAACCGCACCGCCCGTGCCGAGGACGAAGCACTGCGCCTGGCCACCGAGATCGGCTATCCGCTGGTGGTGCGCCCGTCGTACGTGCTGGGTGGCCGCGCGATGGAAATCGTGCATGAGCCGCGCGACCTCGAGCGCTACATGCGCGAGGCCGTCAAGGTCTCGCACGACTCCCCGGTGCTGCTGGACCGCTTCCTGAACGACGCCATCGAGTGCGACGTCGATGCCCTGTGCGACGGCCAACGCGTGTTTATCGGCGGCGTGATGGAGCATATCGAGCAAGCCGGCGTGCACTCGGGCGACTCCGCCTGCTCGCTGCCCCCGTACTCGCTGGCGCAAGCCACCGTGGACGAGCTCAAGCGCCAGACCGCGGCGATGGCAAAAGCCCTCAATGTGATCGGCCTGATGAACGTGCAGTTCGCCATCCAGCAAGTCAATGGCGAGGATATCGTCTACGTGCTGGAAGTGAACCCGCGCGCCTCGCGTACCGTGCCTTATGTGTCCAAGGCCACCGGCCTGTCGCTGGCCAAGATCGCCGCGCGCTGCATGGCGGGCCAGACGCTCGACTCGCAAGGCGTGTTCGATGAAGTGGTGCCCCCGTACTTCAGCGTCAAGGAAGCGGTGTTCCCCTTCAACAAGTTCCCTGGTGTCGACCCGGTGCTCGGACCAGAGATGCGCTCCACCGGCGAGGTGATGGGCGTGGGCAAGACCTTCGGCGAGGCCCTCTTCAAGAGCCAGCTCGCCGCGGGCTCGCGCCTGCCGGAGAAGGGCACCGTGTTGCTGACCGTCAAGGACAGCGACAAGCCGCACGCGGTTGGCGTGGCGCGCATGCTGCACGACATGGGCTACCCGATTGTCGCCACCCGCGGCACCGCATCGGCCATCGAAGCCGCCGGCATCCCGGTGCGCGTGGTCAACAAGGTGAAGGACGGCCGTCCGCACATCGTCGACATGCTCAAGAACGGCGAGCTGGCGCTGGTGTTCACCACCGTGGACGAAACCCGTACTGCCATCGCCGACTCGCGCTCGATCCGTATCTCGGCGCTGGCCAGCCGGGTGCCTTACTACACCACCATCGCCGGCGCGCGCGCCGCGGTGGAGGGCCTCAAGCACATGCAGAGCCTGGAGGTCTATGACCTGCAAAGCCTGCACGCCTCGCTGGCCTGAAGCGCGAAGACCGAAAGACGGTAGAGTAGACGGCTGAAGGCCTCCGGGCCGCCCCCAGTTGCTGGGGGCGGCCGTCTTGGCCTAAACTAACAGCAATTTCGTCGATCTAACCGTCGATACAACCTGACAACCTCAAAGCCGCGGTTGAGCGGAAGTGCCCCGGGCAGTGATGCCGGCGCATGGTTCCTGCTCCGCTGCGGCTCATTTTTTTGCTGAACGAAGACATGAGCATTCCGATTACCAAGCGCGGTGCCGAGCTGCTGAAAGAGGAACTGCAGCGCCTGAAGGCCGTCGAACGTCCCGCCGTGATCAACGCCATTTCCGAAGCACGTGCGCAAGGCGACCTCTCCGAGAACGCCGAGTACGACGCCGCCAAGGAAAAGCAGGCCTTTATCGAAGGCCGGATCATCGAGGTGGAGTCCAAGCTGTCGGCGGCGCAGGTCATCGACCCGACCCAGCTCGATACCGACGGCCGCATCGTGTTTGGCGCTACCGTTGACCTCGAAGACCTGGAATCGGGCAAGCCCGTGAGCTACCAGATCGTCGGCGACGACGAGGCTGACCTAGACAGCGGCAAGATTTCCGTCAGCTCGCCGATCGCGCGTGCGCTGATCGGCAAGTTCGAGGGCGATGTGGCGATCGTACTGGCCCCTGGCGGCGAGCGCGAATACGAAGTCATCACGGTTCGCTACGTCTGAACGAGGCTGCGTGTTCTCTTCCTCCTATTCGAGCCTGCCGCCGCTGCCGCATCGGATCTTCCTCCTGCTGACCGTGGTCTGGGCCGGCAGTCTGTGGACAGTGGGCTACATGGTGGCGCCGACGTTGTTTTCCGTGCTGCCCAGCCGCGAGACGGCGGGCTTGATCGCCGGGCAGCTGTTCCGGACCGAAGCCATCCTCGGCGTGGTGGTCGGTGTGCTGCAACTGGCGCTGTGCAACCTGATGATCCGCCGTGGCGCGGGACGCTATCGTGGCCTGCGCTGGCTTGTGCTGGGCATGCTGCTGTGCGTGCTGGCGGGGTATTTCGGTATCCAGCCCTTCATGGAAAACCTGAAGGAGAAGGCGACGGCGCTTGGCATGGGCGTGTCCGAGTCGCCCTACAAAGGGCAATTCGGCATGCTGCATGGCGTGTCCAGCGTGTTCTACCTGGTGCACAGCTTGCTGGCGCTGGTCACGGTGTGGCGCGCAGCGGCGCCGCGCTCGGCTGGCGAGTGAGGCGCAAGGGGCGAGCGCGGGTGGCCGTCCCTTATGCCATGCCGGCGGCCCGGGCGGGCGCGCTGGCATGGCTTCGACATTAGTCGAGCGCTTTCTTCTTCTGGCTGGTCGGGCGGACGCGCGCGCGCTTGACGTTGCCGCCGGCGGTGACGCGTTCATTGCCCAGCACCGTCACTTGCGAGCGCTTGGGGCGCCGATTGGGCGCGGCGCTAGGCTTCTTGACCGTGACAGTGCGCGGGGCGGCGCCGCCTCGCGGGGCCAGGCGGCCCAGTTCCTGCGGACGATTTTCCTTCAGGACGGCCGGGCCCGGGCGCCATACCACCAGCAGCTTGCCGATATGCTGGATCGGAGCGGCGTCCAGATCTTCGCAGATGGTTTCGTACATGGCGATGCGGCTTTCGCGGTCGTCGCCGAATACGCGGATCTTGATCAGGTCGTGAGACGCCAGGCTACGGTCGATTTCGGCCAGGACGGGGCGCGTCAGGCCTTCGCCGCCGATCATCACGACCGGATTGAGGCCATGGGCACGGGAGCGGAGTTCTGAACGCTGGGCGGGAATAAGTTGAAGAGCGGGCATAAGTAAAGCGCAGGCGAGGGCGCAAATGGGCGCGCAAGTGGTGCGCAAACCAAGGCACCGAAGTGCCGAAAAAGCGAATCGGCGCGTATTATCCGTCAAACTGGCGCGGTCAGGCTGCAAAAACAGCAAAACGAGTGAAAAACGCACGGGCGGCCGCGGGCCGGCGGCGTTTTTCTCCATACAGATGTATCCGGAATGGCCAAGAACAAATTCAATCAGGCGTGGTTGCACGACCATATCAACGATCCCTACGTCAAATTGGCGCAGCGAGAGGGCTACCGCGCCCGCGCAGCGTATAAGCTGAAGGAGATCGACGAGCAGGACAAGCTGATCCGCCCCGGACAGGTCATTGTCGACCTCGGCGCGGCCCCCGGCAGCTGGAGCCAGTACGCCCGCAACAAGCTGGCGGCGTCTTCGCGCGCCAAGGACGGCGGCATTGATGGCGCGGTGATTGCCATCGACCTGTTGCCGATGGAGGCTGTCGCCGACGTCACATTTATCCAGGGTGACTTCCGCGAGGAGGACGTTTTCCGCCAACTGGAGGAAATCGTGCTGCAAGCGTCCGGCGGGGCAAAGATTGATCTTGTTTTGTCGGACATGGCCCCCAATTTGTCCGGTGTAGCCTTTGCCGATGCGGCCCGTATCGATTACTTATGTGACCTGGCGCTGGAATTTGCCCAGGCCCATCTGAAGCCGGAGGGCTCATTGCTGGTAAAGTGTTTCCATGGCAGTGGCTACAGCCAGATCGTGGAGAAGTTCAAGCGCCAGTTCAAGGTGGTCGCCAAACGCAAGCCCAAGGCGTCACGCGATAAGTCTTCCGAGACCTTCATTCTTGGGCGTTTCCTCAAGTCGGCGGGGTGAAGCGGTGCCTATCGCTTCGATGAATTTGCTTTTTACCCCGACGCCGGGCACTGCATTACAATGCAGCTATCCCGTTGGCAAGGCGTTCGTAAAGGAGTTTGGCCTTGAATAACAACCTGTTTCAAAAGGCGGCAATCTGGCTCGTGATCGCGCTGGTGTTGTTTACCGTCTTCAAGCAGTTCGACAAGCCCCGCACGCAGGAAGGCGTCACCTATTCGCAGTTCATGGATGATGCCAAGGCCGGCAAGGTGGGCCGGGTTGACGTGCAAGGCCGCAATCTGGTGGTGACGCCTAAGGAAGGGCAGAAGTACACCATCATCTCGCCGGGCGACATCTGGATGGTTGGCGACCTGATGAAGTTCGGCGTCCAGGTTACCGGCAAGGCAGACGACGAGCCCAACCTGCTGGTGCAGGCCCTGTATTACCTCGGGCCCACCCTGCTGATCATTGTGTTCTGGTTCTACATGATGCGGCAGATGCAAGGCGGCGGGAAAGGCGGTGCCTTCTCCTTCGGCAAGTCGCGCGCGCGCCTGATCGATGAAAACCAGAATGCGGTCACTTTCCAGGATGTCGCCGGTTGCGACGAATCCAAGGAAGAAGTGATCGAACTGGTGGACTTCCTCAAGGATCCGCAGAAATTCCAGAAGCTGGGCGGCCGTATCCCGCGCGGCGTGCTGCTGGTCGGCCCTCCGGGCACCGGCAAGACGCTGCTGGCGCGTGCCATCGCCGGCGAAGCCAAGGTGCCGTTCTTCAGCATCTCCGGCTCGGACTTCGTTGAAATGTTCGTCGGCGTGGGCGCGGCCCGTGTCCGCGACATGTTCGAGAATGCCAAGAAGCAGGCGCCCTGCATCGTCTTCATCGACGAAATCGATGCGGTCGGCCGTCACCGCGGCGCAGGCATGGGCGGCGGCAACGACGAGCGCGAGCAAACCCTCAACCAGATGCTGGTCGAGATGGACGGTTTCGAGGCCAACTCGGGCGTGATCGTGATCGCCGCGACCAACCGTTCGGACGTCCTGGACAAGGCGCTGTTGCGCCCGGGCCGTTTCGACCGCCAGGTGTATGTCGGCCTGCCCGACATCCGCGGCCGCGAGCAGATCCTCAAGGTCCACATGCGCAAGGTGCCGATCGGCAATGATGTCGACGCCTCGGTGATTGCACGTGGTACCCCGGGCTTCTCCGGCGCCGACCTGGCCAACCTGGTCAACGAAGCCGCACTGTTCGCCGCCCGTCGCAGCAAGCGCGTGGTCGACATGCAGGACTTCGAGGACGCAAAGGACAAGATCTACATGGGCCCGGAGCGCAAGTCCACGGTCATGCGCGAGGAAGAACGCCGCGCAACCGCGTACCACGAGTCTGGCCATGCGGTGGTGGCCAAGCTGCTGCCCAAGGCGGATCCGGTGCACAAGGTCACCATCATGCCGCGCGGCTGGGCACTGGGCGTGACCTGGCAGCTGCCGGAGCACGACAAGTACTCGAAGTACAAGGACAACATGCTCGACGAGATCGCCATCCTGTTTGGCGGCCGCGCGGCGGAAGAGGTCTTCCTCAACGCCATGAGCACCGGTGCTTCCAATGACTTCGAGCGCGCCACCAAGACGGCTCGCGACATGGTCACCCGCTTCGGCATGAGCGACACCCTGGGAACCATGGTGTACGTGGATACCGAGCAAGATGGCATGTTCGGCAAGATGTCGTCCAAGACGGTGTCGGAAGCTACCCAGGTCAAGGTCGATGCGGAAATCCGCCGCATCGTCGACGAGCAATATGGCCTGGCCAAGCGCCTGCTCGAGGAAAACCGCGACAAGGTCGAAGCCATGACTGCGGCCCTCATGGAATGGGAAACCATCGATGCGGACCAGGTCAACGACATCATGGCGGGCAAGCCGCCGCGGCCGCCGCGTGGCGCGTCCAGCCAGAACGGTGGTGGCAACACGCCGTCGGGTGGCTCGCCGGTGGCTCCGACCAACGCTCCGGCCACGGCCTGAGCGGGATGGCCGGCACGATAGTGCCGCCGGCGTTCCGGTAATCCGGAACGCGCTGGCGCGGTTGTCGTGGTTGTAGCGGTCGTTCACCAAGCCTGAAGCCGGCGCCTTGTGCGCCGGCTTTTTCTTTGTCGGCGCGTACGTCGCGCCGTGTTTTTCCACTTTCCTGGCTCTCGTCCTTTCGTATCTTGTCGTCGATCTCAACCGATTTGAGTTTCCAGTGCGGCCGCTACCGCTTCGCGCGCGACCGCCGTCCGCTGGTGATGGGCATCCTGAACGTCACCCCCGATTCCTTTTCCGATGGCGGCCAGCATGCTGGCCGCGATGCCGCCTTGCGCCATGCCGAGCGCATGATTGCCGAAGGCGTGGACATCATCGATATCGGTGGCGAGTCGAGCCGGCCAGGGTCGGCGGCATTGCCGCTGGACCAGGAGCTGGAGCGCGTGCTGCCGATGGTCGAGGCGCTGCGCGACTGCGGCCGGCCGCTGTCCATCGATACCTACAAGCCGGAAGTCATGCGCGCGGCGCTGGCGGCCGGGGCGGACTTGATCAATGACATCTGGGGCTTTCGCATGCCTGGCGCCGTCGAGGCGGTGAGTGAGGCACAGGCGGGGCAGGCCGGACTATGCGTGATGCATATGCAGCGCGATCCGCAGACCATGCAGGAGCAACCCCAGTACGAGGATGTGGTGCAAGAGGTCGCTGGTTTCCTGCGCGAGCGCGTGGACGCGCTGCGCGCCGCCGGCGTGGCTGAAAGCCGCATCACGCTCGATCCAGGCTTTGGCTTTGGCAAGGCGCCGGATCATAATCTGCGGCTGCTGGGCCAGTTGCCGCAACTGGCGGTTGATGGCCTGCCCTTGCTGGTTGGCCTGTCGCGCAAGTCGACGCTCGGCGCGATCCTGGGCGGGCGGCCACCGCAGCAGCGGATCGCCGCCAGCCTGGCAGCGGCGGTATGCGCTGCGGAACGGGGTGCGTATATCGTGCGTGTGCACGATGTGGAACAAACTGTGGATGCCCTCAAGATCTGGTGGGCCATCCGTCATGAAACCATCGCCAATTAACATTTGTTTTGATTGCGGGCGTCGAGCATTGCACGCTTAGCCTTTAGCATTCGGCATCCGCAATACCGAACAACGGGAGAATGATCATATGACACGCAAGTATTTCGGCACGGATGGGATTCGTGGCAGGGTTGGCGAGGCGCCGATCACGCCCGACTTCGTGATGCGCCTGGGCTATGCGGCGGGCATGGTGCTTGCCCATGGGGCGAAGCAGCATGATCAGGCGCGTCCGACCGTACTGATCGGCAAGGACACGCGCATTTCCGGCTATATGCTGGAGGCCGCGCTGGAGGCCGGCTTTACCTCGGCAGGCGTCAACGTGCTGCTGACCGGGCCGCTGCCGACACCGGGCGTGGCCTATCTCACGCGTGCGCTGCGCTTGTCGGCAGGCGTGGTGATCTCCGCCAGCCACAACCCGTACTACGACAACGGCATCAAGTTCTTCTCCGCCGATGGCGACAAGTTGCCGGATGCCGTGGAAATGGCGATCGAGCAAGCGCTGGAAGAGCCGATGGTCTGCGTGCGTTCGGACGATCTCGGCCGCGCGCGCCGCATTGAGGATGCCGCTGGCCGCTACATTGAATTCTGCAAGAGCACGTTTCCCTACGAGCAGGACCTGCACAAGCTCAAGCTGGTGGTGGACTGCGCACATGGTGCCGCTTACCACATCGCTCCTCACGTCTTCCACGAGCTTGGCGCCGACGTGATCTCGATCGGCAACCAGCCGGATGGCCGCAACATCAACGCCGGCTACGGCGCGACGGCCCCGGAAAAACTGATCGAAGCGGTCAAGGCCAATGGCGCCGATCTTGGCCTGGCCTTCGACGGCGATGCGGACCGCCTGCAGGTGGTGGACCGCGACGGCCGCCTGTTCAACGGGGATGAACTGCTGTACCTGATCGTCCAGGACCGCCTGCAGGCGGGCCAGGCGGTGGAGGGCGCGGTGGGCACGCTGATGACCAATATGGCGGTGGAGCTCGCGTTCCAGCGCCAGGGCGTGGAGTTCGTGCGCGCCAAGGTGGGCGATCGCTATGTGCTGGAAGAGCTGAACAAGCGCAAGTGGACGCTGGGCGGCGAGGGCTCGGGCCATCTGCTCTGCCTGGACCGCCACACTACCGGCGACGGCATCGTCTCCGCGCTGCAGGTGCTGGCCGCGTTGCGCCGTAGTGGCAAGACCCTGTCGCAATTGCTGGAAGGCGTTTCGCTGTTCCCGCAGACGCTGATCAATGTGCGCGTGGAAAAGGGCTTTGATTGGCAGTCCCACGCGGGCCTGAGCGCGGCGCGCGCCGTGATCGAGCCGCAGCTCGCGGGCCGGGGCCGGGTGTTGATCCGAGCATCGGGGACCGAGCCGGTGGTGCGCGTGATGGTCGAAGCCGAGAAGGTCGAGACCGCGGAGCAGGCAGCGCAGACGCTGGCGGACGCCTTGCGGGCCTGAAACCGGGTCATCGCCGCTAGTTGTTGCCAAAACGCCGGGCTTTTCGCCCGGCGTTATTTCTTGTAGAAAAGCAATTAACCGCATATTTTCGGGCTCGCCTGCCGCCGGATGCGGGTCGGGGAGGGCATTGCCGACGGGTGAATCGATGTGATGCGAGAGGCCGCTTTCGCTGACTTTGAAGAAGATCTCGTGATGTCATTGAATTGTCATAGTCGGAGCTTAAAGTTCGACTTGTCAAAAAATTGTCATTCCCCAACCATGTCTCTGGAGGACATATGAAGCTGGTCAAGACTGCCGTAGCAGGCATTGTGTCGTTGGTGGTGGCGGGCACTGCGTTCGCGGCGGAAATTACCGGTGCTGGCGCTTCTTTCCCGGCGCCCGTGTATTCCAAGTGGGCCGATGCATACCAGAAAGCAACGGGTAACAAGGTCAACTATCAATCCATCGGCTCGTCTGGCGGCATCAAGCAGATCGGCGCCAAGACTGTCGACTTCGGTGCTTCCGACGCGCCCCTGAAGGACGAAGAACTGGCCAAGCAAGGCTTGGTGCAGTTTCCCACGGTGATCGGCGGCGTGGTGCCGGTGATCAACCTGCAAGGCATCAAGCCGGGCGAACTGACCATCACCGGCGACGTGCTGGCGAACATCTACCTGGGCAAGATCAAGAAGTGGGACGATCCCGCCATCAAGGCACTGAACCCGCACGCCAAGCTGCCGAACCAGGACATCCTGCCGGTGCGCCGCGCCGATGGTTCGGGCACCACCTTCATCTTCACCAACTATCTGTCCAAGGTCAGCACGGACTGGAAGAGCTCGGTGGGCGAGGGCACCACGGTCAACTGGCCGGGCGGTGGCACCGGTGGCAAGGGTAACGAAGGCGTGGCCGCTTTCGTGCAACGCCTGAACGGCGCCATCGGCTACGTCGAGTACGCCTACGCCAAGCAGAACAAGATGACCCACCTGAACATGAAGAACGCTGCCGGTGCAGTGGTTCAGCCCGGTGACGACGGCTTCAAGGCGGCAGCAGCCGGCGCCGACTGGAGCAAGACCTATTACCAGATCCTGACCAACGAACCGGGCAAGACGGCATGGCCGATCGCCGGCGCGACCTTCATCCTGGTACACAAGCACCAGGAAAAGGCAGCGCAGGGCGCCGAAGTGCTGAAGTTCTTCGACTGGGCCTACAAGAGCGGCGGCAACATGGCCAGCGACCTTGACTATGTACCGCTGCCGGACGCCGTGGTGAACCAGATCCGCGCGACCTGGAAGAGCTCGGTCAAGGACGGCTCGGGCAAGGCGTTGTACAACTGATCGGCGGGCTGCCACGGCAGCCGCGCCGTGCCGGTCCGGCGTCCCAAGGGCGCCGGACCGGCGGCGTTGAAGACAGCAAAGCAGCAGAAGTAGAAGTAGAAGTAGAAGTAGAAGTAGAAGTAGATGCAGCAGTAGAAGCAGCGCAGCAAACGCGGCAACCCGCGCGGGCAAGCACGACGCAATGCAAGGGGCAGATTGGCCCGAGCGCTCGGCGCGGCCAGCCGCCTACTAAACGAACTCCAATACCACATCATGGCGACTACATCCGATCTATCCGCAGTACGGCCGCCTAGCCGTACCGGTGACATCCTGTTTGGTGGCCTGACGCGCGGCGCCGCCATCGTGACCTTGCTGCTGCTTGGCGGCATCATCGTGTCGCTCGCAATCAGCGCCTGGCCTTCCATCGAGGCCTTCGGCCTGCGCTTCCTGTGGACCGCAGAGTGGGATCCACCCGCGGACGTCTATGGCGCGCTGGTGCCGATCTACGGCACCATCGTCACCTCCCTGATCGCCCTGATCATCGCGGTGCCCATCAGCTTTGGCATCGCGCTGTTCCTGACCGAGCTGTCGCCGGCCTGGCTGCGCCGCCCGCTCGGCACCGCCATCGAATTGCTGGCCGCCGTACCCTCGATCGTCTACGGCATGTGGGGCCTGCTGGTGTTCTCGCCGATCTTCGGCGAGTACTTCCAGAAGCCGCTGGCCGCCACCGTGGGCCAGGTGCCGCTGATCGGCAAGCTGTTCCAGGGGGCGCCCCTGGGCATCGGCCTGCTGTGCGCCGGCGTGATCCTGGCGATCATGATCATTCCCTACATCGCGTCCGTGATGCGCGATGTGTTCGAAGTTACCCCGGTGTTGCTCAAGGAATCGGCCTATGGCATCGGCTGCACCACGTGGGAAGTGATGTGGCGCGTGGTGCTGCCCTTCACCCGTGCCGGCGTGATCGGCGGCGTGATGCTGGGCCTTGGCCGCGCGCTGGGCGAGACCATGGCGGTCACCTTCGTGATCGGCAATACCAACCTGCTGGACAACGCCTCGCTGTTCTCGCCGGGCAACAGCATCACGTCGGCGCTGGCCAATGAGTTCGCCGAAGCCGGCGCTGGCCTGCATACCGCTGCGCTGATGGAGCTTGGCCTGATCCTGTTCTTCATCACGTTCGTGGTCCTGGCGCTGTCCAAGATCCTGTTGCTCCGCTTGGCCAAGAGCGAGGGTGCAAAATGAACCAAGCCGCCATGTCCTCCTCCTCTACGTCGATTCCGGCAGTCAGTCCGGATGCGGATGCCACGCGCACGCGCCTGCAGGCACGGCGCCGCCGCACCAACTTCTATGCCCTGACCGCGTCGCTGGGCGCCATGGGGTTCGGCCTGTTCTGGCTGGCCTGGATCCTGTGGACCACCATTTCGCTGGGAGTGGGCGGCCTGTCGATGGACCTGTTCACGCAGATGACGCCGGCGCCGAATACCGCCGGCGGCGGCTTGGCCAATGCAATCTACGGCAGCTTCGTGATGGTGGGTTTCGCCACGCTGTGCGGAACGCCCTTGGGCATCCTGGCTGGTATCTACCTGGCCGAATACGGCAAAACGTCGCCGCTGGCCAGTTTCATCCGCTTTATCAACGACATCCTGCTGTCGGCGCCGTCGATTGTGATCGGCCTGTTCGTCTACGCGCTGGTGGTGACCCGCATGGGCCATTTCTCCGCTTGGGCCGGCATCTGCGCGCTGGCGTTGCTGCAGATTCCGATCGTGGTGCGCACGACCGAGAACATGCTGAACCTGGTCCCCAACGCGCTGCGCGAGGCCGCCTTTGCGCTCGGCACGCCCAAGTGGAAGATGGTGCTGTCGATCACGGTGAAGTCATCGTATGCAGGCATCGTCACCGGCGTGCTGCTGGCGGTTGCGCGTATCGCCGGCGAGACCGCGCCGCTGCTGTTCACGGCCTTGTCCAACCAGTTCTGGACCAGCGACCTGAACAAGCCGATGGCGAACCTGCCGGTGACCATCTTCCGCTTCGCCATGAGCCCATTCGTCGAGTGGCAGCAACTGGCCTGGGCCGGCGTGTTCCTGATTACCGTTGGTGTGCTGGCGCTCAATATCCTGGCGCGCATGCTGTTCAAGAAATGACCGGCAGCGCGATAGCCGCACGGCTTACCTCAAATTCTTTGCGAGAGACGAGCATGACCTCGACCGTCATCGACATTCCCGACACGACCCGCGCCAAGATCGACGTGCGCAACCTGAACTTCTACTACGGCCAGTTCCATGCGCTGAAGAACGTCAACATGTCGATTCCCGAGCGCAAGGTAACGGCCTTCATTGGTCCGTCCGGTTGCGGCAAGTCGACCCTGTTGCGCACCTTCAACAAGATGTACGCGCTCTATCCGGAGCAGCGTGCCGAGGGCGAGATCAACATGGATGGCGAGAACCTGCTGACGGCCAAGAAAGACATCGCTCTGCTGCGCGCCAAAGTTGGCATGGTGTTCCAGAAGCCCACGCCGTTCCCCATGTCGATCTATGACAATATCGCCTTTGGAGTGCGCCTGTTCGAGAAACTGTCACGCTCCGAGATGGATGACCGCGTGGAATGGGCACTGTCCAAGGCGGCGCTGTGGAACGAAGCCAAGGACAAGCTCAACCAGTCGGGCTACGGCCTGTCCGGCGGCCAGCAGCAGCGCCTGTGCATCGCGCGCGGCATCGCCATCCGGCCCGAAGTGCTGTTGCTGGATGAGCCGTGCTCCGCACTTGACCCGATCTCGACCGGCCGCATCGAAGAACTGATCGCGGAACTGAAGGACGAGTACACAGTGGTGATCGTGACCCACAACATGCAGCAAGCCGCGCGCTGCTCGGACTACACCGCGTATATGTACCTGGGTGAACTGATCGAGTTCGGCGAGACCGAGAAGATCTTCATCAAGCCGCATCGCAAGGAAACTGAAGACTACATCACCGGCCGTTTCGGCTGATTGAGCGTTACGCACATAGCGCATAGCATACGAATAGAGCGGCTAGGAGAACAACATGTCTGACAAGCATCTGTCGACCCAATTCGACGCCGACCTCAACGCCATCAGCACGAAACTGCTGCAGATGGGCGGTCTGGTCGAGTCGCAGATCGAGAACGCCATGCGGGCGCTTTCGGAGTTCGACGCGGGCCTGGCCGATCAGGTCATCGCGCGCGAGCACCACCTGAATGCCCTGGAACTCGAGATCGATGCCGATTGCGGCAACATCATCGCGCGCCGGCAACCGACCGCGCGCGACCTGCGCCTGGTGATGGCGATTTCCAAGACCATCACCAACCTGGAGCGCGCCGGCGACGAGGCGGAGAAAATCGCCAAGCGCACCAAGCACATCATGGAAGACGCCGGTGCCCACCAGATCAATTACTCCGAGGTGAAACTCTCGGGTGATCTGGCGATCGCGCTGCTGCGCCAGGCACTCGATGCCTTTGCGCGCCTGGACACCGTGGCTGCCGCCCGGATCGTCAAGGACGACAAGGCCATCGACGACGAATTCCGTGCGTTCGTGCGCAAGCTCATCACCTATATGATGGAAGACCCGCGCACGATCTCGGTCGCGCTGGATTTCCTCTTTATCGCCAAGGCGATCGAGCGCATTGGCGACCACGCCAAGAACATCGCTGAATTCATCATCTACATCGTCAAGGGAACCGACGTCCGCCACGCCTCGCGTGAGGACATGGAGCGCGAAGCGCTGAGTTAAGGCGCCACCGCGGAGAAAATTACATGCCAAGCAGCATTCTTGTTGTCGAAGACGAACCCGCGATTGCCGAGCTGATCGCGGTCAACCTGCAACACGCGGGACATTATCCGATCCGGGCCTATAACGCCGAGCAGGCGCTGTCGCTGATGAGCGACGTGCTGCCGGACCTGGTGCTGCTCGACTGGATGCTCCCGGGCAAGTCGGGAGCGACCTTCGCCAAGGAACTGCGCAATAACGACCGCACCAAGCAGATTCCGATCATCATGCTTACCGCGCGCAGCGAGGAGCAGGACAAGGTGCTGGGGCTCGAGGCCGGCGCGGACGACTACGTCACCAAGCCGTTCTCGCCCAAGGAACTGCTGGCCCGCATCAAGGCCGTGCTGCGCCGCCGCGCCCCGCAACTAACCGACGACGTCGTTGCGATCAATGGCCTGCGCCTTGACCCGGCCACGCATCGGGTCACCGGCCAGGATGAATCTGGCCTGATCAAGCTGGACCTGGGTCCTACCGAGTTCCGTCTGCTTCACTTTTTGATGACGCATCCGGAGCGCGTTCACAGCCGTTCGCAGTTGCTGGACCAGGTCTGGGGTGATCACGTATTCGTGGAAGAGCGGACCGTCGACGTGCATATCAAGCGCCTGCGCGCCGCGCTGACCCCCGGCGGCTACAGCAACATGATCGAGACGGTGCGCGGCAGCGGCTACCGCCTGGCTCGCGCGCCCAGCCACTGATCGGCAGGATTGCCACGCCGGTTCCGGCGTGGCGCCTGTTACAGCTTGCCTGTTTCGTGGCACACTCCACCGCATTCCATGCGGTCTTGCCGCCTGCCTGACCTTCTCACTTCTTCATGAACGTCATCTGGGCCCGTTCGGCGGCCATCCTGATTCTACTGGCCCTGGCTTCGGCGGGGCTGTACTTCTTCCTTGGCCCCGTGCCCGCGCTGGCCATGCTGTGCGTCGGGTTGCTGGGGCATCTGCTCTATTACATCTACCAGATCAACCGGCTCTGGAAAGTGCTGGATGCGCCAGCTTACGGCGAGATTCCCAGCGCGCTGGGGCTATGGGGCGAGGTGTATTACCGCCTGCATCGCCTGGTCAAGCGCTGGCGCACCCAGGTGTTGCAGGTCGAGCAGCAACATACCCGCTTTATCCAGGCTATCCAGGCGTCGCCCAATGGCGTTCTGATGCTGGATGATGCCGACCAGATCGAATGGTGCAACGATGTGGCCGAGCAGCATTTGGGCCTCAATGCGCGGCGCGACGTGCGCCAGCGCATCACCCACCTGATCCGGCGGCCGGAATTCGTCCAGTACCTGCACTTGCAGCGTTTCGATGAACCGCTGGTGATGCGCGACATGGGCGAGCACAAGCGCAGCGTGATCGCTGTGCAGATCCTGCCTTACGGCGAAAGCCGCAAGCTGGTGCTGACACACGACATCACCAAGCTGGAGAACACCGAGGCGATGCGCAGGGATTTCGTCGCCAACGTCTCCCACGAACTGAAGACGCCACTGACGGTGCTGACCGGCTTCCTGGAAACCGTGCGCGACCTGCCCGTGTCGGAGCAGGATCGCAACCGCTACCTCGACATGATGCTGGTGCAGTCCATGCGCATGCAGCACCTGGTCGAGGACTTGCTGGTGCTGGCCAAGCTGGAAAGCGACGAGCAGCCGCCGAGCCAGGACCGGATCGACTTGGCCGAGCTGGTTGCGCATCTCGTGCACGACGCCGAGGCGCTGTCCCAGGGCGGGCACCAGATCTCCGCGCAGATCGATCCGGCCGTCACGATCCGCGGTGCGGAGCGTGAACTGCTGTCGGCCTTCGGCAACCTGGTTTCCAATGCGGTGCGCTATACACCGGAGGGCGGGCGCATCAGCATCGCGCTGAGCTACGAGAATGAGCACGCCATTTTCTCGGTCACCGATACGGGCCTGGGCATTGCCGCCGACCATATCCCGCGCCTCACCGAGCGTTTCTACCGGGTCGACCGCAGCCGTTCGCGCGACACCGGTGGGACCGGCCTCGGGCTCGCCATTGTCAAGCATGTGCTGTCGCGCCACCATGCCGACCTGCGCATCACCAGCGAAGTGGGGCGCGGCAGCGTGTTCCGCGTGGTCTTCCCGGTTGATCGCAGCGGCTATATGCCTAGCGCCTTGCCGCGGCCAGGACAATCGCCGCAGAAGGCGGCCTGAGCGAGCCGCCCGCTCGCGGCGGCGTGCATGGCACGGCGCACGCGAGGCGCGCCGTGCCGACCTCACCACCCTCAGGCGCTGCCGAACAGGGCCAGCAGGTCGTTCTGGCTGACGTGCGGCTGCTTGGACTTGGTGTGCTTGCGGATGTAGCTGCCGTCGGACTGCATGATCCATGCGGAGGCATTGTCGTGCAGATGCACCCGCAGGCTCTCCTTGATGACCCGTGCCTTCAGTACTTTGTCCAGTACCGGGAATGCCACCTCGACGCGACGGAACAGGTTGCGGTCCATCCAGTCCGCGCTGGACAGGTAGACCACCTCCGTGCCGCCGGCCAGGAAGTAATAGACCCGGTGATGCTCGAGGAAGCGCCCGACGATGGAGCGCACCGTGATGTGCTCCGACAGGCCCGGCACCCCTGGGCGCAGCGCGCACACCCCACGGATGATCAGGTCGATCTTCACGCCAGCGCGCGATGCCTTGTACAGCTCTTCGATGATGGATGGTTCCAGCAGCGCATTCATCTTGGCCATGATGCGCGCGGGCTTGCCGGCACGGGCGTTGCGGGCCTCCGCGCGGATATGCTCCACCAGATTGCTCTGCATGGTGAACGGCGACTGCCACAGGTGATTCAGGCGGATGGTGCCCGCAGTGCCCGTTAGCAGCTGGAACACATGCTGGACGTCCTCGCAGATCTTCTCGTTGGCGGTGAGCAGGCCGAAATCGGTGTATAGCCGCGCGGTGCGCGGATGATAGTTCCCGGTGCCCAGGTGCGCGTAGCGGCGCAGCTTGAACTGCTTGCTCTTGGCGCCTTCCAGTTCGCGGCGCACCATCAGCAGCATCTTGGCATGGCACTTGTGGCCAACCACGCCATAGACCACATGCGCGCCGGCGGATTCGAGCCGCTCGGCCCAGTTGATGTTGGTTTCCTCGTCAAAGCGCGCCAGCAGTTCCACCACCACCGTGACTTCCTTGCCATTGCGCGCCGCGGTCATCAACGCCTCCATCACCGGCGACTCGTTGCCGGTGCGGTAGACGGTCTGCTTGATGGCTACCACGGCAGGGTCGACGGCGGCCTGCTGCAGCAAGTCGAGCACCGAACTGAAGCTCTCGTAGGGATGGTGCAGCAACACGTCCTGCTGGCGGATCGCGTCGAACATCGAAGCGCCGGGCGCAAACACCTTGACCGGCGCCGGCACGTGCGGCGGGTACTTGAGGGCGGGGCGGTCGACCAGGTCGGGGATCTGCATCAGCCGCACCAGGTTGACCGGGCCGCTCACGCGGTACACGTCCTGCTCGCCCAGGCCGGATTCGAGCAGCAGGCGGCGCGCCATGGCCGGCGGGGTATCGGACGAGATTTCCAGGCGCACGGTGTCGCCAAAGTGGCGGGTCGGCAGCTCACCTTGCAGTGCCTCGCGCAGGTCCGTGATATCGTCCTCCGACACGAACAGGTCAGAGTTGCGGGTGACGCGGAACTGATAGCAGCCGTTGACCTTGATAGCGGGGAACAGCTCATGCACGAAGGCTTGCATGAAGGACGACAGCAGCACAAATCCGTAGGGATAGCCCGAGAGTTCCTCAGGCATCCTGACTACGCGCGGCAGCGCGCGGGGCGCCTGCACGATGGCCAGGTCGGCCTCCCGGCCGAAGGCATCCTTGCCCGATAATTCAATGACGAAATTCAGGCTCTTGTTGAGCACCCGCGGGAAGGGGTGGGCCGGGTCTAGCGCGATCGGCGTCAGGACCGGGCCGAGTTCGCGTGTGAAGAAGCTGCGAGCCCATTCGCGCTGCGCCTCGTTCCAGGTGGAGGCGAGGTGAAAGAACACCCCTTCTTTCTCCAACAGGGGGAAAATCACGTTTTGCAGCATGTCATACTGCATGGTCACCAGCTTTTGCACGCGCTCCGTGACAATCTGGTATGCCTGCTGCAAGGAAAGGCCGTCGGGTGTGATGCCGGAAGGATTGTCACGCATCTGCTCCTTCAAGCCGGCCATGCGGATCTCGAAGAACTCGTCCAGATTACTTGAAACAATACAGATGAATTTCAGACGTTCGAGCAGTGGCACGCTGGCGTCAGCTGCCTGTGCCATGACTCTCGTATTGAATTCCAGAATGCCCATTTCGCGGTTGAGCAGCGTGCCGGGTGGGCTTGTCGACATAGGCATGACCTTCTTTTGGTAATGCGGCGACTTTTTCATAGAATCATGTCAAATTGATGACAATGTGATTTTGTCACGATGCAGACATGATAAAGACATATTTTCTACGGTTGGGCGAACCTGACTGCCCGACACCGTTATTTATGCCGCGGCTTGCGGCTTTTACCCACATTCCCCTACCGCGATGAACCAAACCCCTCGCTTGCTGGCCGCCGTCGACATGGGCTCAAACAGCTTCCGCCTGATGATCGGGCGGGTGGATGAGAGCTTGACCGCATCCGGGCCGGCCAGCCAGCTATTCCAGGTCGATGCGCTGCGCGAGCCGGTGCGACTGGCCGCGGGCCTGACGCCGGACAAGTACCTGGACCAGCCTGCCCGCCGGCGTGGCATCGACGCCTTGCGGCGTTTCGGCGACCGACTGCGCGATTTCTCCCCTGACCAGGTGCGGGCGGTGGCAACCAATACGCTGCGGGTAGCCAAGAACGCGTCGGAATTCCTGATCGAGGCCGAACACGCGCTTGGATTCCCGATTGAGGTGATTGCCGGGCGCGAAGAAGCGCGGTTGATTTACCTGGGCGCCTCGCACGATGCACCGGCCTGTGCGGGCAACCGGCTGGTGGTCGATATCGGTGGCGGCTCGACCGAGTTCATCATCGGCAGCGGCTACACGTCCAAGCTGATGGAGAGCCTCTATATCGGCTGCGTCTCGCACAGCCGCCAGTTCTTCCCCAGCGGCAATGTCGATGACTACGCGATGAAGCAGGCGGAACTGGCCGCGCGCAGGGAGATCCAGGTGCTCGTGCGCCAGTACCGGGCGGCCGGCTGGCAGCAGGCGGTGGGTTCGTCGGGTACGGCGCGCGCGCTGGCCGAACTGATCGAGCTCAACGGCATGAACGACAACCCGGCCGAGCACGGCATCACCCGCGAAGGGCTGGAGCGCCTCAAGCGCGCGCTGGTCAAGGCCGAGAACGCCAACCGCGTCAAGCTGGTGGGCCTGAAGGCGGACCGTATCCCCGTGCTGCCAGGTGGTCTGTCGATCATGCTCGGCGTGTTCGCCGAGCTCGACATCGATCGCATGGACGTCACCGATGGCGCGCTGCGCCTGGGCGTGCTGTACGACCTGCTGGGCCGCACGCACCACGAGGACATGCGTACCATCACCGTGGATCAGTTCATGCGCCGCTATGGCGTCGACCGCGCGCAAGCCCAGCGCGTGCGCCAGGCGGCGCTGGGTTTGCTGGCGCAGTTTCCCGAGCCGCGCAATGAGCGCCGCGACGACAATCTGGCACTGTTGGGCTGGGCCGGCGGGCTGCATGAGATCGGCATGACCATCTCGCACAGCGGCTACCACAAGCACTCGGCGTACATCGCTACGCACGCCGATATGCCGGGCTTCTCGAAGACCGACCAGGCACGGCTGGCAACGCTGCTGCTCGGGCATGCCGGCAAGCTGGGCAAGCTTTCCGGCAGCGGCAAGTTTCTGGACTGGCGGATGCTCTTCAGCCTGCGCCTGGCGTTCGTGCTGTGCCGGCGCCGTGCCGACGAGCCGCTGCCCGAGATCACCGTGGGCCAGCGTTCGGATGCGCTGGACGAAGGTTTCGAGGTGCGCTTGCCCAAGGCCTGGATCGAGGCCAAC
Source organism: Cupriavidus sp. MPR-AND1C (assembly GCF_058809705.1). Classification (NCBI taxonomy): domain Bacteria; kingdom Pseudomonadati; phylum Pseudomonadota; class Betaproteobacteria; order Burkholderiales; family Burkholderiaceae; genus Cupriavidus; species Cupriavidus sp. MPR-AND1C. The sequence continues at coordinate 73,462 of NZ_JBXASU010000005.1, forward strand.
CCGCTGGTCGAATACAGCCTTGCGCAAGAAGCCGATGAGTGGGAGCGCATCGGCAAGCGCTACAAGGTGGTGTACGCCTGAGCCAAGCGCGGGGGCGGCCAGATGGCGGCCCCCGCTTCGATCAGCAGGCCAGGCAAATGCGGGCGGCGAGCGCCCGCACAGGCTCAGGCGTCGCGGTTCAGCCCAAGGAAGTGGCGCGCATAGCGGGGGTTCATGTCGTTGACGCGCAGCAGCGTGAGGAAGTCCGCCACGTTGAAGTCGGGATCCCACGCCGGCATGCCGCAAATTCGCGCGCCTAGCCGCAGGTAACCCTTGATCAGCGCCGGCGGCTCTACGTCCAGCGTCTGATTGAGTTCGTCGATCGGCAGAGGCAGGCGCGGGAACGCGTGATATTCGATCGGCGCCAGGGCGCGCTCGGCGAATACCCGGTACAGGCTGGCCGCATAGTGGCCGCCATCGCTCATCGGCACGCTGGCGCATCCCAGCATCGACTCGATGCCCCAGCGCTGCAGGTACTCGCCCAGGCCACCCCACAGCGCCATGATCACGCTGCCCGAGCGGTAGTCGCGGTGCACGCACGAGCGGCCCAGTTCCACCATCTTGGGCTTCAGGTGAGCCAGGCGCACCAAGTCGAATTCCGACTCGGCATAGAGGCAGCCAATGCGCTTGGCCTGGTGGGGCGCCATGACGCGGTAGGTGCCGACCACCTTGAGCGTGGCCGTATCGCGCACGATCAGGTGGTCGCAATAGGCGTCGAACATATCCACGTCGAGTTCAGGCCTCGACGGGTTCAGCCTTGCGCCCATTTCTTCGGCGAAGACCTTGTAGCGCAGGCGCTGCGCTTCTTCTACTTCATCCTGGTGGCGCGCCCACGCCACGCTGAAAGCAGGCTGGTCATGCGCTTGTTCATGTGCTTGTGCAGGTTGCTGGCGATGAAGACGCCTCCGCGCCGAATGGCCTGACAGGCCACTGGGCAGGGAATCGAACAACGGCTGGGTGGGCGTCGGGAGCTCTCGCATCAGTATGTCCTTTCGGTGACGAAACTGTTGCGGTCGAATGTAGAGATGGCAGGTGACAGTGCCGTGAAGCAGTCGTGACGGTTCGGTGACGGCAGCCCGGAAAGCCAAGCCGCGCCGTTGCGGGGTGCCAAAAAATGCTAGAGAAATTCCGGATTGATGACAGCGCGCAACACGACCTGCGATTCACTTTCGCGCGTGCGCCCCGACAGCCACCAGATGCCGCTCTTGCGCACGCTCCAGTTCATTTCCGAGCCTGCCAGCAGCAGGCTGGCAAGTTGGCCAAGCCAAGGCTGGTGCCCGACCAGCACGGTGTGCTCGGCGCCTTGGGGCCAGTCGACCGCGGCCAGCACCGCGCTGACATCGGCACCCGGGGCAAGCTCGGGCAACACCTCTGCGTTCTCGCGCAGGGCCGCGGCGGTTTCGCGCGTACGCAGGGCCGGGCTGCAGACCACCCGCGTACCGGGAGGCAGATGGCTGCGCAACCATGCGGCGGAGGCATCCGCCTGCTTATGTCCGCGTTTGGTCAGGGCGCGTTGCAGGTCGGCATTGCGGGAAAAGCCAAGCGCGCCAGACAACTCCTCGGCTTCGGCATGACGCCACAGGATCAGGTTCATGAGAGCGGTGTGCTCAAGCTAAAGGGGAAAAGGGAAGGGGGGAAACGGGAAATGGATATGTCGAGTATGGCCACGCGCGCAGGTGCGTGCAAGACGGGCAAACACCGGGCGGGAACGCAGCATGGCACTGCCAAATGACACGCATGTGGCGAGCCATACATGGCGGAAGCTGCGGCAGCCTGGGGTGAAGCGATTGGGGTGCGATGGCCGGCAAGCCATCGGCATCGACCAGTGCTCCAGGCCTGAGGCGTCAGGATGGAATAGCCATCATGATTGTTTCACTGGAGCCGCGTATGCACGATGCGCGCAGGTGGCAATGGCCAGATGTTTCCCAGGGCGGGACCGCCGCGATGCGGTGCCCTGGAATGCGGTCTGGCGCAACGCTCGCCGGGGGGGGCGAGTGTGGAAGACGATCAGACTTTGTGGCGGAAGTTGATGCGGCCCTTGGTCAGATCGTAGGGCGACATTTCCAGCGTCACGCGGTCACCAGCCAGAATGCGGATGCGGTGCTTCTGCATCTTGCCCGAGGCATAGGCCCAGATTTCCACGCCGTTTTCCAGCGTCACGCGGTAACGATTGTCCGGCAGGGCTTCCGAGACAACACCGCCAAATTCGATAAGTTCTTCCTTAGCCAATCTTCTTCCTTTGCGGCAGCCTTGGGCTGCATGAATTTAGGTAAATCCGGTGAGGCGAGCGCCGGCATGCCGGCATGCCTGCATGCTCGCGAGGTCCGGGTGCCAGCAGTGACAAGCGCCGGCTTGCTTGGTTGCGCCTTGAAGTTGCGGGAGGCAAGCTGACCCGGACCGGCACGGCAAAAAAGCGCGTGCAAAAAGTCCACGTTAGGGAATCGCCAGGGGGCGCGTCAGTGCCCGGCCGATTGCCTTGCCGGTTGCGGCCCAAGCCAATGCGGCCGTGCTACCGTGATAGGCGCGGGGGCAATGAAGCGGGCAAGATGTTCCCGGTGGCTTGCCGAACCGCGCTGGATACTGCGCTGCAGTGTGATGGCTGCATTTCTCGGCAAGAGCGCCCGGTTACAGGGCATGCTGCATAAACCCCGGGCTAACGCGCGATTATATCATGGGTGTGCAGTTGAGGCGTGGCGCGCGCTCGGTCGCCTTACCCGGATATGGCCGCGAAAACAAGAGAAAAAGCCCGCCGCCGGGTGGGGTGCGGGCTTGAAAGTGGTGCGGGCGGCTCGCGGCCCCGCCCGCTGCCAGTGTCTGTGTTTCAAGCCCGCAGGGGATCCCATATTCATGGCATTGCCATTGGGTTGCGGTGCAGTGAGGTGGGCGCCCGGCGCAGTGGCCGGCACTGGCCCGGACAAATTCAGGTGACAAAAAAAGGCTTAGACCTTACGGTCTAAGCCTTTGATCTTATTGCTAAATACTGGTCGGGGCGACATGATTCGAACATGCGACCCTCTGATCCCAAATCAGATGCGCTACCAGGCTGCGCTACGCCCCGAAGCCGTGGATTGTAGCCTGGCGGCGGGGCCGGGGTCAAATTTTACTTTTGCATCGGCCAAGCGAGGCGCCGCCCGATGTGGGGGGCGCCTCAGCATTTGATGGATAAAAGGTTCGCTTGACTTGGTCGCAAGCGCTGACATAATCCGCACACCGCAGCGGCCAGGCCCCGCGCCCGGTCAGGCGCGGCAATCCGTGCCGCTTGCGGGACTGGCGCCGAACATGAGAATAAGAGTGCCCTCGCCACGATCGCGAGGCCCAGCCCCTGTCCGCCGGGGTGCATGAAGACGGTCAGATGCTTAAAAAGAAAGAATGGCGAAAACCTCGGGTCCGCGCGGGTCCCGGGGCGCATGGTGGCGTGACGGAACGCTGCCTGCCAAGTTGGACGGGGAAATCATGTTTCAGTCGCAGGTTAGTGTGCTGGTCGCCGGCCTATTCGGGTTGCAGATGGCGGTGGTGTTCGCAGTCTTGCAGCGCACACCCGGCATGGGCCGCGCCGGTTTGAATTCTTGGGTGGCCGGCGCGTTGCTGGTCACCGCAGCCACCGTCTTGCTCGCTGCGCAGGACTATTTGCCGGAATGGCTTACGCTCAATCTGGTGGATCTGGTCATGACGGCGGCTTTGTCCTCGATGGTCTACGGCACGCGCCGCTTTTTCGGCAAGCGCGGGGGTGCGGTTGCGCTCTGCTTGCTGAACCTTGCCGTGCTGGCCAACGCCGCCTACTTCGATTGGGCGGGCGTGTCGCCGGCAGAACCGGCGCTCGTCTTTATCCTGGCCAATACCTATCTTCCGCTGTTGTTGCTGCGCGTGGTGGCGCCGCAAGTGCGCGCCAAGCGCGGCACCGGCCGCCTGGCGGCGCTGTCGCTCGGGCTGATCGCGCTCGCTTGCGCGGCCATGGGCCTCTATCAAGCCATTGACCTCAGGCTGCTTCCCGCTGGCCTTGCCTGGCTGGCAAAGCGCCCGTCCAGGGAAACCTTTGCCGTCCTGCACGCCTTTGGCATTGTCAGCCTGGCCGTGAGCTTTGCGCTGCTTGCCCACGATAGCCTGCGCCGGCGTCTGGAGCGCCGCGCCAGCTATGACGACCTGACCGACGTCCTGTCGCGCGGGCCCTACTGGGAGGCGCTGGAAGAGGCCTGCAAGCAAGCGGACCGCCAGCAACGCCCGCTGACCGTGGCGTTCATCGACCTGGATCATTTCAAGGCCATCAACGATCTCTATGGCCATCTGGCCGGCGACAGCGTGCTGCGCCATTTCAGCGGCTTGCTGCGCAAGACCGTGCGCGCGGACGATTTCGTCGGCCGGTTGGGTGGGGAAGAGTTTGGCATCGTGATGCCCAACACCGCGCTGGACCAGGGCCGGGCCATCAGCCTGCGCCTGAGCGCGCTGGTGCGCACCACACCGTGCCCGTCCGAGCCGGATGCGATTTCCTACACGGTAAGCATCGGCATGGCAGAGCGGCTGCCGGGGGAGGGGGCGGATACGCTCATGCGCCGCGCCGACAATGCCCTCTACGATGCCAAGACCATGGGGCGCAACTGTGTGTCCACGCAGCCCATCGAGCGGCTTGCCGGCATGGCGACGCCGCCGCGAATGCGGGTTTCGCAGGCATCCTGAGCCGGGATATGCCAGGCCCCACGCCAACACGGTAGGATCGGCCGCAGGGCTGAGGTAGAATACCGGGCTTCGCATGCCAAGCGCGCAGCAGCACGTTCAGCGGCATGCCAAGTCCTCTGCATTTCGGTAGTTCTTCCTGTCCGCCCTTAGCTCAGTTGGATAGAGCACTCGCCTTCTAAGCGAGCGGTCACACGTTCTTATGTGGGGGCGCGTGTAGTTGCGTATTTGTCGGTAGAATTTTTGTGGCTTTCTGGCCGCCCTTAGCTCAGTTGGATAGAGCACTCGCCTTCTAAGCGAGCGGTCGCGCGTTCGAATCGTGCAGGGCGGATTTTCCCTTATTTATCAATGGGTTACGGGAATTTCTTCCGCCCGATCTTAGCCGGAGTTATGAGGGTGTATGGATTCCCGAGTGGAAGAATCCAATGCGTAGGCCCAGCTTTTGAGCCCGCCAAATGTGCAAGTCGCTTCTCGCACAACGGCTTACCAAAGGCAGCAAGCTTGAAAGGTCGAAAGTGGCATTTGCGCCGCATTAGCCGATCATAATTTCAGCCAGCCGCGCTCAAACGGCTTAGCGAATCCGGGGCAAGCCCGCTGATATCGCCAAATTCCTTGCGCCAAATCTACTGCACGAGCCGGTCAACCGAAACGCCTAACGCATCGGTAATCTTTTCCAGTGTGTCGAGAGCAAGATTTGTCGTGTCGGTCTCGACCCGCGAAATGTGGTTGCGGTCCAGACCTGCGAGGTCGCCCAATTCGCGTTGAGACAAGCCGCTTTCCAAACGGCACGCCCGCACCGCGTCTCCAATCCTCCTTACCTCTTTGAAACGAGGGGGAGGATCTGTCCGTCGTGCCGCAGGGTCTTCCGTGAGCATCTGCGCGGCGCTTACGTCCAGCGCTTTCGCAAGCAGTATGACCTTATCGAGAGCAAGGTTTGGCGCGACTCGCTCGATACGGCTGATCGAAGTCCTGTCCCCTCCGGCAATCTCTGCGACATCTTCCTGGGACAACTCGCGTAGCTGCCTGTACTTCCTTAGATTATTTGCGAACGTTTGACGCAGCGAGGGCATGGACCAGTCGTCGACTCTAAAGTGACGATATATCCATGATTACAACTCTTACGTCTACAGCATATAAGTTGTCGTCGTAATAGTTGTAGTCATTTACAGTTACAACGCAAATGACTACAATGCCTTTTCAGACTTTGCTTGCTAAAGGCATTGAGATTGTGGCCGGCGCCTCTTGGATCTGGTCGGATGCAGCGTCGTTGCCAGGCTTGGCAGCGTCAGTGGCGCGATCAATCGCCTTTATGCGGGCATGAAACAAGTCGCGACGAGTAGCGTCCGAGTTTATCGGTTGCCAAAAGGAAGGTGGTTTTTGTGCAAGGCATGCCTGGTATGCATGGGGAGTGGACCAGCTTCAACGGCGCAGGGAAGTGGCTTGAAGTGATTGGCGGGCATGCATCCTCAATGCAAGCGTCATGCTCGCCAATCAACCGTTCATTGATTGAGATTCGAAGGAAGAGTACTTTGCTGCGCGTCACCGTCGAGCTATTTCCTGGCGGTCGCGAATCGGGCCGCCGCACGCTGGCCGCTGCGGACATCGCCCTTGAACGGTCGGGGGCGCTGGCCGACTATTCCATCGGCATGAACGAGGATCTCCTGGAAGATGTCTATACGGGGGAACTCAAGGACTATCCGCGCTGGTCGGGGAGCATCTGGGATCTGGTAGCCCGGGAGATTGCCGTGGCCCTGACGGGCGAAGAGGCACTGCCGAAGCGGCCGACAGTCCCTGACGTACCGATCCATCGCTCAGGGGTGTCTTGCGCTGCGTATGTTCGGTTGCGTGAGATTCCCTAACCGGCCCGTACATTTTTCGTCAACCACATCCGCTACGAGACACGGGCAATCGTCAGCGACGTTCCAGATCCACTGGACTGTGCTCACCTATGCGAGTGGGAGAGCTTTCTCAATGGTGGTCGGTAAACGGCATAGGGGCACTCATGTTTGCCTTTGGCCGGTGTTCGATCTTGCATAGGAGGACAGTGCATGCTTTGGGGGACCGGTTCCTTGGCAAGCAAGCCGAAGTTTGATCTGGGTGGGTGGAGCGTTGTGGAGACAGATCGGGGTGAGCATCATTTGGTCGGCATCGATCTCGACAGCGGTACCGGACAGGTGAGTAGCACCATTGCCCGCTTTGACGCGAGGGCCATGCGGTGCGAGACGGCAAGCGGGCGAATCTACGTCTTGCACGAGACCCCTGGTCTCTCGACCAGCGAGGCCTGGTATGTATGGGAAGCCTGGTGTCAGGTCAACGATGTCAAGCACTGGACCGACGTCACGGCCCGCTATCGGAGGGGCGCAAGCGCGACCTAACGGCCTCGCGCACTGCGGCGCGATGAGGGCGAGGGTGATTGCGCGTTACTTGCCCCCGATGGATGGCGCGTACCGATGGATGAGAACCTGGCGAACCATAGCGCCCGTCCTCGGTTATTCAGACCGGAGGAATCGTTGGGACTTCTTTCGTTGTTTTTCCGGCAGCCAGGTGCGACAGGTCTGCCCCGTCCCGCCGTGCTGACGGGGTTATGGCTTGGGGACGCCTCCTTTTTTTGCGAATGGGTAGATGTATGTTGTTAACGAAAGAGATGTGGCTGGACCGGGCAAGCGGTCAGGATTCGGTGCCTCCCTATCTGCCGTGGCGTGTTGTCGCTGCCGCGCCCGTCAGTCCGTTGCTGGTGCTTCAGCTTTACCCGGCGTCCCTGGAGCCGCTGGAGCTCATTACGACCTACGTCATTGGGTCGTTTGAATCGCTACTGGAGGCGTGGGACACTCTGCTGCCTCAACACCGTGTCGGCGCCACCGTGCATTTGATTCGCGGCGGCACCACCGAACGTGTGCGTGAGATCTGGCAGTACCAGAGCCATGACGCCGCTGTCCGGCGATTCGCGTTCCGCAACGATCGCGGCGAGTTGATTCCCTATTGGGGTGACCTGCCCACGCTAGCGGACAAGCAATGTCTCGCCGTCATTGAGTGAATCCCGAGCGATGAATGACTGTCGAGACCATTGAGAAATGAGCGACGCCAAGGTGCCCGACGATTTTCCGCGGGTGGCGTTCCCGGCGAGCGTCGCCGGCGCACAAGCGAAGTTTGCTGGCCGGATGATCCACGGAAGATTTGTCGTCGGACTGACCGAAGCAGAGCGGGCGGAGCGCTATGTAATGTGCCTGGATCTGGTCAAGCAACTCGCCGTGTATTGTCGTCGCAAGGCTGTCGAACCTCCCGCCCGAAGCCAGGACGAACTGCTCGACTGGGTGGAACGTGGCGTGCGCAACAAGCAGACCGCCTGGCAACTGGGCCGGCTAGAAGTCGATTGGATCGTCGAGCAGATGCGCCAGGCATACAAAACCACACTGGATGGATTCGAAGACTTGGAGAACTTGAAATGAGCCATTGCGATGTTGCGAGTCACGGTTGAATTGCTGCCGGGCGGTGATGCTCGCGGCCGCCGAAAGGTGGCGAGGGCCGACATTGGGCGGGCGCGCTCAGGCGCGCTCGCCGACTATCAAATTGATATGGAAGAGGATCTGCTGCCAGACCAGGTCTGGGCCGGTGTACTGCAGGACTATCCGCGTTGGTCCGCCAGCGTCTGGGACCTGGTCGCACGCAGCATTGCCGTGGCGCTGACGGGAAAGGAGGAACTGCCTCCGCGGCCGACCATCCCGCCGATTCCCATTCACGACGCCGATGGCCCTTGGCCGTACGTCCGCTTTGACGATATCCCCGAGCCGACCCGCACGTTCTTTATGCACAATTTGCGTGGATCGAGTACGCCTGCCTTCGGTTCGGCATACGCGTGGGACTGGGAAGACTTCCTGACTGGGCAGCGATGAGCGATCGCTCCGACGCGCATGCGCGAGAGATGGTTGCGGGCATATCCTGGTACAACTGCCTTGGGGTGGAGCAGAGGCTCGTCTGGCTCGACAAGGGTGCGGCTCTCTTCGGCGAGCGAAACTGTGTGACGGCCTGGCGTGCCCTTAAAGCCGAGCGCCCGCAAACCGCGCAGCGCATTGTGGCGGCCGTCAATCCAGTCGAAGTTGGCCTTGTGGCCCAAATCCTACGGCTGGATTAGGTTTCGCTTTGGCGATGATTTCGACCGTCGAACACTTGTTTTGACCGCCGAGCCTTGGATGACAACGTTCTTCCTGACGCGGGGGAGCGATCCACGTCCACGATGGGCGAGGTGTGCCGCACGCTGGTCCGACGGCGCGCTCGCTGCGTCAGGGGCGAGCCGAGCCAATGAGGGCCTCGTGACGGCGCGTTGGCCGGCCAGTCCGAACGCGACCAGGGCTCGAATGACTGGGCGGGTAGGCGCAGGCGATGACTGCGCAAGGATGATGTGTGCTTGTCACAGGCATCGGTACAGCGGACACCCACGTAGGTGCGATGGTCGGTGGATTGGATCAGCGAAAGGTATGAAAGAGTTCCTATGAAATTGGATTCAGTGCAAGACGGGTCACCGCAAATCGGCGCCAGTCACTTGCTTGGCGCGATGATTGCGAGAAGTGAAGGGCGGCTCGAGCTTGACGGAGACCTTTCGCCGTTGGCGTGGAAAATCTGCGACTACCTGTATTTGGTTGCCTATCGGGACAGGCACTCAGCGACGTCAAGTTCAGTGTCATATCGCGAACTCCTGTCGCTATTTCGGCATGGAGAAGGTGAAGAGGCGGTGGCTGCGGCGGTGCGCAGCTTGCAAACAATGTTGATCCAGATTGAGCACGGTAGGGACTTTTACTATTCAGCCCAGGTGGTGATGCCAGATAAGCTTTCCCCAAATCATTTTCGCTTTAGGGTACCTGCCGTCATTGAGTGGTTCTGGGCGCAATTAGAAGCCGAGCCATGAATCGTCAACGCAAGCGCATCATGCTCGCCAATCAACCGTTCATTGATTGAGATTCGAAGGGAGATCACATTGCTGCGCGTCACCGTCGAACTAATTCCTGGTGGTGGCGAATCGGGCCGCCGCATGCTGGCCACTGCGGACATCGCACGCGAACGGTCGGGGGCGCTGGCCGACTATTCCATCGGTATGAGAGAGGATTCTCTGGAGGATGTCGATACTGGTCAACTGAAGGACTATCCGACTGGGCGGGGAGCACTGGGACCTGGCGGCGCGGGCGCGAAGGTTTGCGCCTGCGGTATGCTTCGAACAATAACCAAGGAGCGTTGCAGTGATTACCGTCCAGGAGTTGCTCGACACGGATTCGTTGGGCCTGAAAGGGATTGCCGGCCTGGCTGGCACACACCGGTTAATCACTTGGGCACATGCGGTTGACCTTCCAAACCCATGGCGATGGGTGAGTGCCGGAAACCTAGTCATGACGACGGGCACGCTTCAGCTTCCCGCGGACCTGTGAGGGCGGGACGCACGCGTTGTAGAGCGTGTGTCGGCCCTCGAGAGCAGCATCGATCTTGCCGACTGTGCCTGACATGCGGCCACAATCCGCCGCTGGATCGGCCGGTCACGGAAAGCGACGCCCCGGACGCCTTCCGATAGCAGGCTCGCTTCGTCCCGGCGGATCCTCGCCAGCGCTCGCTCTCGCAAAAGGTTGTCCAGCGACATCCGGGGGGCGCGGCGCGCGCGCTGCCTCGGTCACCTGGACGTTGATTTGCTGGGCGGATGCATCGACCGTCGCGTCCGCAGTCACGAAGCTGACCTCGGCCCCCAATACTGGGGGACCAAAATCGATAGGCCAAGGCCGACTTCACGATTGAAGGGTGCTCAGCTTGACCACGATCGTCCTAGGTAGATTGGAACGGCTTACCTGCGGTGCTATGCCATCGCTCCTGTTCCGCCTGCGCCTCTATATATGCACAATGTGCAATCATAAGCAGGAATAGTTTATTGTTGTAATGAATGCGCGCTGGCCTCTATGCTTCCCCTACCAACACAACGATGTTTGATAGGAGTCAGAGCAATGAGCGCTGTACTGCAAGAAGGGGCGGTCTCGAGCCGAGTACCGGCTGGCGTGGACCTGGTCGAATACTATTACGAGCGCGGCTTCAGCGACGGCCTGCCGGTGGTTCCGCCGACGCAAGAGAAGATCGACGAAATCGTCGGACGCCTGGGTGGTGATCCGAAGTTTGTCGAGGCCCGCATCGCCCCGCGCTGGGGCGAACTGACTCGCGAAGTGCTGGCTATCAACATGGTGATGGCTGGTTGCAAGCCCGAGTACACCCCGGTGGTCCTTGCTGCCGTGAAAGCGCTGACCGATCAGGCCTTCAACCTCAATGGCGTGCAGGCAACGACGCACGTTGCCTCCCCGTTGCTGATCGTCAACGGTCCCATCGCTCGCGAAATCGGCATGAACGGCGGTTGCAACGCTTTTGGCTCCGGCAACCGTGCGAACGCAACCATCGGCCGCGCGATCCGTCTCATTATGCTGAACGTTGGCGGTGGTTGGCCTGGTGACCTGGACAAGAGCACGCTGGGTCATCCGGGCAAGTACACCTACTGCGTCGCGGAGAACGAAGCCCAAAGCCCCCTCGCACCGTATCACGTGGAGCACGGCTACAAGCCGGAAGACTCGACTGTGTTCGTGATGGCCGCCGAGGCTCCGCATAGCGTGACGAACCACATTTCCAACGATCCGGAAGGCATCCTGGACACGATGTGTTCGGCAATGAGCACGATCGCGTCTAACAGCGCAGTGCTGGGTGGACATATCGCAGTGGTCCTCGGCCTCGAGCATGCCCAGACCATCGGCAAGTACGGCTGGTCGCGCGCCGATGTCCGCAACTACCTGTTCCAAAACCATGGCAACCGGTTCATCGACCTGGCGTATGGCCACCGCTACGGCAAGGTCTACAACCGCAATCTGCCGAAGTACTACAAGCGCGAAGACGACACGCGTATTCCCATTATCCACAGCCCCGACAACATTCACCTGTTCGTGATGGGCGGTGAAGCCGGCCGCTTCTCTGTGCTGATTCCGGGCTGGGGTCATATGAGCACGCCGGTTCTGCGCGCCGTTGAAGGCAGTGGTGTCGGCGACAACGGTGCCGAATGTGTCGGCGGTGCCTGCGCCCTCTGATCCCAGTACACGACCGCTACAAGAGAACTAGGAGATTTTCATGTTGATGAAGAGCGAAGAATCCACCGTCGAAGTGTTCGACCCGCGCGGCGCCCTGCGCTTCGACGACGCGCCCGTGTCAGAGCGCAAGACGTCGTTGAAGAAGCTGCGTCTGGGCATCCTGGACAACTCGAAGTGGAACGCCAACAAGCTGCTGCGCGGTGCGGCAGCAGCCCTCGGCGAGGACATCGATTTCGCTGCGGTGAACTACTACGTCAAACATAGCTTTTCGAAGGACGCGACGCCGGAACTGATCGCCCAAATCGCTGCCGAGAACGATGTCGTGCTAACGGCGATTGGCGACTGCGGCTCCTGCTGCTCGGCCTGCATTCGCGACTCGATCGCTTTGGAAAAGCTTGGTGTACCGAGCGCGGCCATCATCACCACCGAGTTCGTTCGCGAGACCGAACTTACCCGCCAGGCGGTCGGCATGAAGTCGCTCGAGCCGGTGGTGATTACCCACCCGGTTAGCTCCATCACGCAGGAAGAGGTCGCGCAACGTGTCGCGCAGATCAAGGAGCAGGCGCAACAAGTGTGGCTCGGCACCAAGGAGCCCCTGAAAACCAAGGTGGAGCTGCAGTAATCATGAACACTACCGCCCAAAGCTCAGGCATGCAGGATATCGAAGCACTGCTTTCGCAAAGCAAGGCTCCTGTTCTCGTGGATTGCTACAGCCCGGATTGCAAGCCGTGTGCTGCGCTCGCTCCCGTGCTCGACGACGTTGCAAATGCGATGGATGGTCGAATGATTGTGGAAAAGGTGGATGTTGTGGCGAATCCCGACGTCGCAGCCCGCTTCGGTGTCCGCGGTGTGCCGACGTTGCTGCTGTTCCAGGGCGGTAAGCTGCAAGCCACGCGTACCGGTGCTGCTTCCCGTACGCAACTGGTCACGTGGCTGGCAGGCCAACAGATCATCTGAACCATGAACGCGCACTTCAACTGGGAAGATCCCCTGCTGCTGGAGTCTCAGCTAACGGGGGAAGAGCGCGCGGTCAGCGATGCCGCGCGGGAATATGCGCGCGGCTGTCTCGCGCCACGTGTGCAGATGGCGTTCCGGACCGAGGAAACTGACCCCGTGATCTTTCGAGAGATGGGGGAGCTCGGATTGCTCGGTGCCACGATCCCTGCCGCCTATGGTGGGTCGGATCTTGGCTACGTGAGTTATGGATTGATCGCGCGGGAGATCGAGCGCGTCGACTCAGGCCTTCGTTCCATGATGAGCGTACAGAGTTCGCTCGTCATGCTGCCCATTTACCAGTTCGGGACCGAGACTCAGCGAGAGAAATATCTGCCGAAGCTCGCAGCCGGCGAATGGATCGGATGTTTTGGCCTGACAGAGCCAAATAGCGGCTCAGATCCGGGAAGTATGGCAACCCGAGCGAGAAGCGTTCCGGGTGGCTATCGCATCTCCGGATCGAAGATGTGGATCACGAATAGTCCGCTTGCCGATGTGTTCGTCGTGTGGGCAAAGGACGATGACGGAGCGATTCGGGGTTTTATCTTGGAAAAGGGATGGACCGGTCTTTCCGCACCCAAAATTCACGGAAAGGTCGGGCTGCGTGCCTCCGTCACCGGCGAAGTCGTCATGGATGACGTCTTCTGCCCGGACGAGAACGCATTCCCCGAAATCAGAGGTCTGAAAGGGCCATTCACTTGCCTCGATTCAGCACGCTATGGCATTGCGTGGGGCGCGCTGGGAGCTGCCGAAGCATGCTGGCACACCGCTCGCCAGTACACGCTGGACAGGAAGCAGTTCGGGAAGCCCCTGGCATCCAAGCAACTGGTCCAGAAGAAGCTCGCGGACATGCAGACGGAAATCTCGCTCGGTCTGCAAGGTTGCCTTCGTCTTGGACGCATGAAAGATGAGGGAATCGCTTCTGTAGAGACGACGTCCCTTCTGAAGCGAAACTCCTGCGGCAAGGCGCTGGAAGTCGCTCGGGTGGCGCGCGACATGCTGGGTGGCAATGGTATCAGCGACGAATTCGGTATAGCGCGCCACATGGTGAACCTTGAAGTCGTCAATACCTACGAGGGAACCCACGACATCCACGCCCTGATCTTGGGGCGGGCGATGACTGGCCTAGCGGCATTCTGATTGGAGGGTAGGGAGCCATGGGAGCACTGTCACATCTGCGCGTATTGGATTTATCACGAGTACTTGCGGGACCATGGGCGAGTCAAATCCTGGCCGACCTCGGCGCGGAAGTCATCAAGATTGAGAAGCCTGACACCGGTGATGACACGCGCTCTTGGGGGCCACCATGGGTGAGCTCGCCAGAGTGGAGCGATGAAGAGCGCCAGTCTGCGTACTTTGCTGGCGCGAACCGGAACAAGCAATCAGTCGCGATTGATCTGAGCCATCCCCGCGGCCAGGCAATGGTGCGAGCGTTGGCGGAGCAGTGCGATGTGGTGGTTGAAAACTTCAAGGTCGGTGGCCTGAAGCAGTACGGCCTCGACTATGAGTCGCTTCGCGCGATCAACCCGCGCCTCGTCTACTGCTCGATTACCGGGTTCGGCCAAACTGGGCCATATTCGCACCGCCCGGGCTACGACTTTCTGGTGCAGGGCATGGGAGGCCTGATGAGTATCACAGGTCGACCCGACGGGGAGCCGGGCGAGGGCCCTCTTAAGGTGGGTGTGGCGCTCACCGACATCATGACAGGGCTCTACGCCACCGTTGGCATCCTTGCGGCACTCGCGCATCGCGAAACATCGGGGCATGGCCAGTATGTGGACGCGGCTTTGCTGGATGTTCAGATTGCCTGCCTGGCGAACCAGGCAATGAACTTCCTTGCAAGCGGCGCCCAGCCGCCGCGCCTGGGAAACGGGCATCCGAATATCGTTCCCTACCAGGACTTTGGCACTGCCGACGGCCACATCATTATTACGGTAGGTAACGAAGGCCAATTCGCGAGGCTGTGCGAGGTACTTGGGCAGCCCGCCTGGAGCCAGGACCCGCGCTTTGCCTCGAACAGTGCCCGGATCGCCAATCGATCCGTACTGATACCGCTCATTCAAGCCGTGCTTAGCAGTCGCAATACACAGCACTGGCTTGATCGGCTCGAGGCCAGCGGGGTGCCATGCGGGCCGATCAATACGCTCCAGGACGTCTTCGCAGATCCGCATGTCATCCACCGCGGCATGAAGGTCGAACTCGACAACGAAGACGGCTCCCAGGTTTCTGTCGTAGCAAGTCCAATTCGCTTGTCTGACACACCCGTCGAGTATCGCAGTGCTCCCCCGAATCTTGGATCCAGCACGGCGGCGGTTCTCAAAGGGCTGCTAAACATTGACGACGCGCACGTGCAGCGCCTCGCTCAGGAAAGAATCATCCGGATCTGATCTCGGATCCGACGTCTGTTTTTCGTATCTCTTGAAGAGTTGCCATGAGTTCCAAAGAAGCGAATTCCCATGCGCGTGTTTTGATTCTCGGTTCGGGGCCGGCAGGCTATACCGCAGCGCTTTACGCGGCAAGGGCGAACTTGTCGCCTGTTCTCGTCACGGGAGCCGCGCAGGGCGGCCAGCTCATGACCACGACCGACGTGGACAACTGGCCCGCGGATGTCGCCGGCGTGACAGGGCCCGACCTCATGGAGCGGTTCCGTCTGCATGCCGAGCGATTCGACGCGAAGATCATGTTCGACCACATCGAAGAAGTGGATCTGAGCAAGCGTCCGTTCACGCTGCGCGGAGAAGCGGGTACGACGACCTGTGATGCGCTGATCGTCGCCACGGGAGCATCCGCGAAGTACCTCGGTCTGCCTTCCGAAGAAGCCTATCGTGGTCGAGGAGTAAGCGGCTGTGCGACCTGCGATGGATTCTTCTATCGAGACCAGGACGTTTGTGTGGTCGGCGGCGGGAATACGGCGGTGGAGGAAGCGCTGTATCTGTCGAACATCGCGTCAACGGTGCATTTGATCCATCGCCGCGACAGCTTCCGGGCGGAACCCATTCTTGTGTCGCATCTTATGGAGAAGGTCGCGGCCGGAAAGATCCATCTGCACCTGTGGCATGAGCTCGCCGAAGTGACGGGAGACGAGTCGGGCGTGAGCGGGGTCCGGCTTCGCGATGTCAAGGGCGGAGGCGAAGTGCAGCTTCTCGTCACCGGCTGCTTCATTGCCATCGGGCACAAGCCGAACACGGACATTTTCCACGGACAACTGGAAATGCGTGGCGGTTACATCGTTACACGTGCGGGCAGGGATGGGATGTCCACGATGACCAGTATTCCAGGTGTCTTCGCTGCGGGAGACGTCCAGGACTCCATCTATCGCCAGGCGATCACATCAGCGGGGAGCGGCTGCATGGCTGCGCTTGACGCACAGCGCTTCCTTCAGGAGGACGTGCTGACAGCCATGTAGTCGTTGTTTATGCGGGAGGGACTCCCGCGATCATCCATAAAAGAACACAGGAGACAACCATGAATAGGCGCCAGTTCTTGAAGACGGGCGTGGCCACCTTTGGTTCCGCCCAGCTTGCCGTACTTCCAGCTCTGTCATCGGCAGCCGGCTATCCGTCGGGGCCAATCCGTGTCGTCATCCCTTTCCCCGCCGGTGGTCCCACCGACGTGGTGGGCCGACTGGTGACGCAGCCCATGTCGGAGATCCTGAAACAGTCACTGGTGGTAGACAATCGAGGTGGGGCAAGCGGAACTATCGGTGCCGATATGGTGGCCAAGGCACAGCCGAATGGTCAGACGCTGCTGATTAACGTGTCGGCCCAGGTCATCAATCCGTTCCTGTACCCCAAGCTGCCGCATGACCCGCTTAAAGACTTCACTCCGATTACGAACCTTGCTTCAACGCCATTGCAACTGCTTGTCGCTGCCGACTCGTCGATCCACAACGTCAATGATCTGATTCGGTACGTCAAGTCCCGTCCGACGGGTTGCAGCTTCGCATCGGCTAGCAACGGCGTGCCGGGTCACCTCGCGGGTGAGCTCTTCAAGATGATTACCGGCATCTCGGCCGTCCACGCGCCTTACAAAGGCAGCGCTCCTGCATTGACCGATCTGATCGGTGGGCAAGTTACCTTCATGTTCGACTCCATGCCGGCTTCGTTGCCGTTGGTCAAAGCCGGCAAGCTCCGTTCGTTGGCGGTGACCGGCACAAGTCGCTCGAAGAGCTTGCCTGATGTGCCTACGCTCGTGGAGAGCGGATTCCGCGAAATGACAATGACGACTTGGTATGGCCTATGGGGCCCTGCAAAGACCCCCCCGGAAATTGTCGCGATTCTTCAGTCGGCCGTGGCGAAGGCGCTTGCAAACCATGATGTCCGCGCGCGTCTTGTGGATCTTTCGGCCGATCCGCTAGGAGAGTCGCCAGAGCGCTTCGCCGCCTTTTGCACGCAAGAAGCGGACCGGTACGCAAAGATCATTAAGGCAGCAGGCATTCGATTGGCCTGATCGGTTGCCGTAGCAAGGCCTCCCCTTGCAACGCCGCTCCCGACGCTGGGCCGGCGTTGCACGCATTGAATCAGGGTCAAGACGAGAAGGAGACATGGAATGTACATCTCGAAGAGACTGAGGCTGGCCGCGTCGCTCGCGATCGCCGGTACCATATTTCAAGCACCTGCAGCGCAAGGCAAAGAGGTGAGGGTAGCGATCCAGTTCGGACTCGCCTATCTGCCGATCATGGTCATGAAGGACGACAACCTTCTGGAAGCTGAAGCCAGGAAGCGCGGCATCAGCGACGCGAGCCTCACGGTGCAGAAGATCAGCGGCTCGACGGCGGTGAACGAGGCGCTCCTCTCTGGAAACGCGGATATGGGTGTCATGGGCACGCCCTCGCTGCTCCTCATGTGGGAGAAAACGGGATCCAGTCTCGGTGTCAAAGGGGTGGCGGCCATGTCATCCTTCCCGATGATTCTGAATACTACGAAGGAGTCGGTCAAATCGCTGAAGGACTTCGGGCCGAATGATCGAATTGCGCTGCCGGCGACCACAGCACCGCAGGCAATGGTCTTGCGGATGGCCTCCGAGGAGCAGTTCGGTCAAGGTCAGTTCAAGCGTATGGACACAAGCGTTGTCGCTTTACCTCACCCCGAAGCGATGACCGCGCTTCTGTCCAAGACCGAGGTCGCGGCGCATTTCACAAATGTACCCTTTAGCGCGCTGGAGGCCCAGTCGCCCGGCGTCAAGCGAGTACTCAGTTCACATGACGTTTTGGGAACCAAGGCTACCTTCGTTCAGCTTGTCGCTAGCAGCCGATTCGTCAAGAACGAGCCAAAGCTGACCGAGGCGGTGTATGCCGCAGTTCAGGAGGCGATGCGGAGAATCGAATCTGACCCGCAGCACGCTGCGCAGATTTACCTGAAGAATGAGCCGTCGAAGCTTCCCGTGGACTTCTATGTGAAGCTCCTCAAGGATCCCGAGAACGCCTTTTCTCCGATTCCGAGCGGGATCATGAAGTATGCAGATTTCATGGCACGGACGGGGCAGCTCAAAAAGAAGCCGGTGTCATGGAAGGATGTCTATTTCGATTACGTCGGAAACGCGGAGGGTAGCTAACATGAGTGCACATCCTCTTCCAAATCTTGCCGCGAATGCGGCGCCCAGCCCCCTGGTCACGGAACCCATCCTGAAGGCGAATGGTGTCACGCTTCAGTATGCCACTGACCGCACTGTCGTCACCGCATCGTACCGGGTCAGTTTCGAGGTTCACAGAGCGGATCGCTACGTACTGCTGGGACCCTCCGGCTGCGGGAAGTCTACGCTTCTGAAAGCCATCGGAGGTTTCCTTGAGCCGATCGAGGGCGACATCTCCGTGAATGGCCGGCCGGTGGCCGGGCCAGGGCCGGATCGAATGATGGTCTTCCAGGAGTTTGACCAACTTATGCCCTGGAAGACGGTAGAGGAAAACATTCGCTATCCCATGGAGGTCTCGAAGCGCTGTTCGCGAGCGGAAATTCACGACAGAGCGCGCCGCTATATGGCCAAGGTCAAGCTCGAAAGGTTTAAGGACTGCTATCCGCACATGCTTAGCGGCGGAATGAAGCAGCGCGTAGCCATTGCGAGGGGAATGGCAATGGAGCCCGACGTGCTGCTCATGGATGAGCCTTTCGCCGCGTTGGATGCCTTGACTCGTCGCCAGATGCAAGAGGAACTCCTCGAGCTGTGGGATGAGACGCGGTTTACCGTTCTGTTTGTGACTCACTCGATCGAGGAAGCGGTTTTCATCGGCTCGCGCATTTTGCTCCTGTCCCCGCATCCCGGTCAGGCGCGAGCGGAGTTGAACTGTCACCAGTTCGGATTCGCCGATCAAGGTAATCCGGAATTTGGCCAGTTCTGCCGAAACATCAGCGACATGCTGTTTGAGAAGTCCGTTCATCAGGAGCTCTGTCATGGATAAGGCAATCCCGCTCGCTGTTTCTCGCCCGAAAATCGTTCCGCCAGTGAGGCAGGAGTACATTCGGGAACGCATTGAGACGGCGCTGCCGGAAGTAGAAAAACCGTTGTCTGTGTGGGCGAAGGTACGTGCGAATCCGGTTGTTCGCCGCGTCTTCATTCTCTCGCTCATCGGCATCGTGTGGGAGATATACGCTTCATATCTCGGAAATCCCCTGACGTTTCCGAAGCTCAGCGAAGTCTTGGTGGCGCTTTATACGGACCTCGCATCCGGCGTACTCATCGAGCGGATCGGCATCACGATGCGCGTTCTGCTAGTTGGATACGCGATCGGCATTGGCGTCGCCGGAGTGATCACGATTGTGGCATCCACTACCAAGTTCGGCAGTGATGTGTTGTCGACGCTGACGGCGATGTTTAACCCATTGCCGGCCATCGCCTTGCTCCCTCTGGCACTCATCTGGTTCGGTCTGGGTACTACCAGCCTCGTGTTTGTCATCGTGCATTCGGTACTGTGGACGGTCGCACTGAACACACACGCGGGCTTCCAATCGGTTAGCCCGACGCTTCGCATGGCCGGTCGAAATTTTGGGTTGCGGCGAACCGGCCTGGTGTTTGGGGTCCTTATTCCGGCTGCGTTGCCGTCCATCATCTCGGGGCTGAAGATCGGCTGGGCGTTTGCTTGGCGAACCTTGATTGCGGCCGAGTTGGTGTTTGGTGCCAGCTCGGGCAAAGGTGGTATTGGCTGGTACATCTTCGAAAACCGCAACAATCTGGAGACGGCCAACACCTTCGCTGGCCTGCTCTGCGTAATCATCATCGGGCTGCTGGCGGAGATCGCGGTGTTCCGCACGCTTGAAGTGAAAACAATTCGTAAATGGGGAATGCAGCAATGAGTTTCGTGTCCGACCTCCAACGTGGCCTATCCGATGGGGCAGTCATCACTAACGCCGAGGACATGGCGCCGTATCTATCGGACTGGCGAGGTATGTTCCATGGGGATGCCGTTTGCGTTGTGCGACCTGCGGACACGCAAGAACTGGCGCGCGCAGTCATGCTTGCGCGTCAGCAAGAAGTCGCGATCGTCCCGCAAGGCGGAAACACTGGTCTGGCAGGAGGGGCGACCCCGCTGCAAGGGCGCCGCCAGCTTCTGCTGTCGCTGACAAGAATGTCTCGAATCCGAAGCATTGATCGCGCCGGGATGACCATGGCTGTCGAGGCGGGCTGCGTACTTGAGACCGCCAAAATGGCAGCGGCGGAAAAGGGCAGGCAGCTTCCGATCGGCTTCGCCGCAGAAGGATCTGCGACCATCGGGGGAATGCTCTCAACCAATGCGGGCGGCGTCAACGCGCTACGCTACGGGACCGCACGGCAGCTCGTTCTCGGCCTGGAGGCCGTGCTTGCCGATGGCACCATCGTTAACGGCATGCGCAACTTGCGAAAGGACAATGCCGGCTATGACTGGAAGCAACTTCTGATCGGTAGCGAAGGGACTCTGGGGATCATCACCGCTGCGGTGCTTCGCCTCTCTCCAGTCGCCAAGGACCGGGCGGTCGCGTTTGTCGCGCTGGATAGTCCGGAAGATGCACTGGAACTCCTCGAGTTCCTGCATGATCGCGTTGGAGACGCTGTCACGGCCTTCGAACTGATGTCCCGCGCGAGTGTCGACAGGGTGCTGGCGTTTGTAGGTGGCCGGGTTCCTTGCGCCGCCGCTTCATGGTATGTCCTGGTGGAGATTTCCGATCACGCCCCGGATCTTGACGGGCGACTTGAGTTGGCGTTGACGGATTTCGCAGAGAACACCGGAAAACTGTCGGACGCTGCGGTTGCTCAGTCAATTGGCCAGGCGAGGGAGATGTGGGCGTTGCGGGAAAATATGGGCGAAGCGGAGCGCCATGCTGGTCGCAGCGTCAAGCACGATGTCGCAGTTGGCGTCAGTGACGTCCCGGCATTCATTGCTGAGGCATCGCTTGCAGTCATGTCTGTGTCGAGCAGGCTCGACGTCAATGCGTTCGGTCATCTGGGGGACGGCAACATCCATTTCAACATTCTGGGGTCCGTGGATCGCCTGACGGACTCGCGTATCAATCACGTCGTTCATGACGTCGTGACAAAATTCAATGGCTCGATCGCCGCCGAACATGGCATCGGACAGTACCGTGTCAACGAACTGCAGCGGGTGAAAAGCAGTACGGAGCACATGTTGATGATGCGCTTGAAAACCGCCCTTGATCCCGACACCTTGCTGAATCCTGGAAAGATTCTTCCGTCGGTCGGTGTACTCCATGACTGAGACTTTGACGCTCCTAAAGCAGTCGGTGCGGCGCCAGAGCATTACGCCTGTCGACGCTGGCTGTATCGACCTGCTTCAGGATCGCCTCCGCGTCGCCGGTTTTTCCTGCCAGGTGCTGTGTTCCGGACCCGACTCGCATCGCGTGACAAACCTCTGGGCAATTCGGAAGGGGAGCCGCAGCAGGGACGGCAAGGTGTTCGCGTTCATCGGGCATACGGATGTCGTGCCGCCGGGGCCCCGCAGCCAATGGACTGACGATCCGTTCGAGCCAAGCGAGCGGGCGGGGCACCTGTATGGCCGTGGTGTGGCAGATATGAAGGCGTCGATCGCTGCGTTCATCATCGCAGTGGAGGAGTTTCTGGCCAGGAGTGAGGTTCATCAGGGCAGCATAGCTGTCATCCTCACGTCCGACGAAGAGGGGCCGGGTTCCGATGGGACGGTCAAAGTGGTGGAGATGCTGGCCCGGATTGGTCAACGCCTCGACTATTGTTTGGTTGGCGAGCCGACATCGGTAGATAGCCTCGGGGACACCATAAAGAACGGACGCCGAGGCTCGCTGTCGGCGACATTAAGAATCTTTGGAACTCAAGGGCATGTCGCATATCCGTCTCTGGCCGACAACCCCATTCACCGCTTCGCTCCCGCTCTCCTGGCTTTGCTCTCAGAAGTATGGGATGACGGGAACGAGTCTTTCCCACCGACAGATTTGCAGATTTCCAACATGCATGCGGGCTCCGGCGCGACGAACGTGATTCCGGGGGAGCTCACTATAGAACTGAACTTTCGGTATTCAACGGCCAGCACTGCGGACAGTTTGACGTCGAGAGTAGACAGTCTCTTGCGCCGATATGTGCGCCGATTCGAACTGGGCTGGCGACATGGTGCGCAGCCGTTTCTGACGGATAGAGGACGCTTGTTGGACGCGGTCGCCAGTGCGATCCAGGTGGTCACTGGCCGGTTGCCGGGGTGTTCGACTTCGGGCGGAACTTCGGATGGCAGGTTTCTGGCGGCGACGGGCGCCGAAGTCGTGGAGTTTGGCCCACGGAACGGAACCATCCATAAAGTCGACGAGTTCATTGAGCTTGCCGACGTCCGGCCGCTAACTGACGTCTACGGGGAGATTCTGGAGCGGCTCGTCCGCTGACCGTCGAGGCGACAGCGCGGGTGCCTCCGGTGTTCGCCGTGCGGCATAATCAGCATGCCCTGGAATGCCAATTATCCGTTGCCATGAACAAGAATCTCGTCCCCGACTTGAGTTCCCGCGAATTGCTTGCGGTCTGCGCCATTGCGGACGAGGGAAGTCTGCTTGCTGCTTCGATAGTGCTGGACCTGTCACAGCCAGCGTTGACGCGTACGCTGCAGCGTGTCGAGGCTGCGATCGGGGTAGAACTCTTCCGACGCACCACGCGCAAAGTGGAGATAACCCCCGCGGGGCTGGAGTTTGTCGCGCTGGCCAACCGTATCCTGGCGGATCTTCGGATCTCCTTCGAGGGGATGCGGGAAATCGCCGATGAGCAGCGCGGGCAGGTGATTATCTCTGCGGTAATGTCGGTGGCGTCTACGCACCTGCCAATCATCGTGGCGCGCTATCGGGAATCCAGACCACGTATTGAAATTCAAGTGCGAGAAGGCGTCCATGGCACCGTTCTTGACACGGTCCGGAGCGGCGTGGCGGATCTCGGTTTGACGTATGTGGACGATGTTCCTGCCGAATTTTCTGCTATCGCGCTCGGACGAGAAGCCTTTCATGTCGTCATGCCAGCCAGTCACCCCCTTGCCGGTAGGAAGACACTCACTTTGGTCGAAGTTGCCAACCACGCCATGGTTTCCCTGCCCAAAGAGGCTCAGACGCGGCGAATGTTGGATGGAGCGGCCGCGGCCGCGGGTCTGAACCTGCAGCACGCGGTGACAGTGACCCAATTTGCCACCTTAATGCAGTTTGTTCACGCTGGAGTCGGTCTCGCAATCGTTCCGGGAGGGGCCATCCCCGCTGCACTTGGCCCGGGCTTAGTGCTCAAGCCCCTGGCTCAACCGGCGCTCACGCGTAGTATTGGGGTGATCGTCTTGAAGGATCGCAGCCTTACGCCGAGTGCCGAAGGGTTTCTCGCGCAAGTCAAGGAACATTGGCTGGCCCGCCCGCGGGGCCGTCGGGCCGTCTGATTTATGCAATTTCCGCAATCATAAGTAGAAATAGATTGAACTTGTAAAGTATTAAGGGTTGCCTCTATCCTTGCTCTCAAGGCACAACGTTTTGGGAGACAGGATGCAATCGCGACACATTGCGCAAGGCCAGGCGCGTACGGCGCCCGCGCTATCGCTCCGGGTCCCTGCCTCCCTCCTTCGGCGAGGCGTGGCTGTGAGCTAGATCCCACGCAGTCAAGCCACGCTTTCGAAATCCCCTCATTGCTTCTTCGCGGGCAATGACGGCAAGGCCTGTGGTCCAGGCCAACCACTTCGTACTTAACCTGCCCTGGTGCGATCAACAGGTCGCACCCCACCACCTATGACCAGACAGCGTCTCAGCGGCCGCGCCGCATTCTTGAAGCTCTTGCAGGATGAAGGTGTCACGCACGTGTTCGGTAATCCCGGGACTACGGAACTGGCGCTCATGGAAGCCATGCCCGAGGCGACGGACCTTCAGTATGTCCTGGGGCTGCAGGAGTCCGTCGTTTTGTCCATGGCGGATGGCTTCGCCAGGGCCACCGGTCGCTTGACTGCAGTGAATTTGCATTGCACACCTGGCCTTGGCCACGCCATGGGCGCACTGTACAACGCCAAGTTTTCAGGCTCCCCAATGATCGTTACGGCCGGCCAATATGAGCTTGGCTACGGACTGCTTGAGCCGATGCTTTATGAGCCGCTGGTACCGATCGCTGAGCCGTTGGTCAAATGGGCCTATGAAATCCAACGGGTTGAGGATTTGCCCCGGGTCGTTCGGCGCGCCGCCAAGATCGCCATGACCCCGCCCTTCGGCCCCGTCTTCCTCAGCTTGCCGGGTAGCATCCTGGACGACGTCGCTGAGTTGGATCTGGGTTTCAGCACGCGGGTCGACGCATTGGGCGGTCCGTCAAGACGTGCGCGAGAGGCGCTTATCGCAGCGATCCTCGGCAGCAAGGCGCCGATCATCATTGCCGGCAGAGAGCTCGCGGAGCAAGACGCCTTCGCAGAGGCTCAGGCCTTCGCGGAACTGATCGGCGCGCCGGTCTATCATGAACCCATTCCCTACAACACCCGCTTTCCTTCCACGCACGCGGCCTTCATGGGAGACCTGTCACGCAATCAAGCGAAAGTGCGAGAGCTGCTCGGCAGGCATGACTTGTTGATCGTCCTTGGCGGCGATCTGTTGAGGATGTCGGCGTTTAGTCAAACAGATCCGATGCCGGACGCGCTTAAGGTACTCCACATTTCAGAGCGGGAGTGGGAGCTTGGCAAGAACTACCCGACACATCTCGCGGTACGGGGCGGTGTCAAGGAGACGTTGACCGAACTCCTGCCGCAAATCACCTCGGCGCAAGACCGAGATGGTAAGGAAGAGGCCCGTGCGCGTCTGGGCCGGTTGCGTGATGCGAACTGGACAATTCGGAGAGAAGAACTGCGAGCCCAAGCAGCCAATGTGCAAGCTGCAATGCCAATTGACCCGCGTGTTCTGGCAATGACGCTTGCGGATGCTGTTCCTGCTGATGCCATTGTGATTGAGGAAGCCCCGACGACTGCTCCACTGTTGTCCGGCTTCCTGAAGGTCACGCAGCCTCGTGACTTTTTCGGCCTCGCCAGCGGCGGACTGGGCTTTGCAATGGGCGGAGCTGTCGGCGCCGCCCTCGGCCGGCGGGATGCACCTGTTGTCGCATTGGTGGGAGACGGAAGCGCGATGTACGCCATCCAGGCGCTGTGGACTGCCGCGCACGAGAATCTTCCGATTACCTATGTCATCGTGAATAACAAGTCCTATCGAATTATCAAAGAGCGTCTGGTCGCAATGCGGAACTGCGACGACTTCCTTGGTATGGACTTAGTCAATCCATCACTGGATTTCGTGGAAATGGCCCGCGGGATGGGTGTCACCGCCGAACGCGTTATTGACCCTTCGCTGCTTGCGAGTTCCCTGCGCGCCGCCATCGAGTCTCGGCAGCCAAGGCTGGTGGAGGTCATCGTTGATGCTGGCACGCAAGCCGTCGGCCAGGGCTGAAGGTGTCGCGTACAACTGAAGAGATAAGGGAGAGACAAGGTATGGGTGCGTCGACCACAAAGCTGAAGAGACCCGAACTGCTGCGTTCACGGTGCCTGGTGGGCGGGGAATGGGTGGTGGGTGGAGAATGGATCGATGTCCGGAATCCGTTCGATGGAGATGTCATTGCAAGGGTTCCACGGTTAGGGGCACAGGAAGCGGATCAGGCCATCGCATGCGGTACAGCGGCGGCGAGGCGTTGGGCAAAGAGCACTGCTGGGGAGCGCGCATCGGTCCTGCGCCGGTGGTTCGATCTCGTTCAGGAGAATCTGGAAGACCTTGCCATCCTGTTGACTCTGGAGCAGGGCAAGCCGCTGCACGAGGCGAGAGCCGAAATCTCTTACGCCGCTTCCTATATCGAGTGGTTCTCGGAAGAGGCGCGCCGCGGCTACGGCGATATCAT
The DNA here is from genome assembly GCF_058809705.1 of Cupriavidus sp. MPR-AND1C. NCBI lineage: Bacteria > Pseudomonadati > Pseudomonadota > Betaproteobacteria > Burkholderiales > Burkholderiaceae > Cupriavidus > Cupriavidus sp. MPR-AND1C. The sequence goes on from NZ_JBXASU010000005.1 coordinate 99,564, forward strand.
TCCTTCGAATGACCCTCACACTCGTCAGTTGGTGATTCGACAGCCCGTAGGTTTATGTGCGGCGATCACGCCATGGAACTTCCCCTCCGGGATGGTGACCCGGAAGGTGGCGCCCGCTCTGGCCGCCGGATGCGCCATCATCGTCAAGCCTGCAGAGCAGACACCGCTTTCTGCACTTGCGTTGGCCTATCTTGCCGGTGAGGCCGGTCTGCCTGCCGGCATCCTCCAGGTCATCACGGGCTCCTCCCGCGAGATTGGCGCGGTGCTGACCTCAAGTCACGAAGTTCGCAAGCTGACATTCACTGGTTCCACGGAGGTTGGACGCGTGCTGGCCGCGCAATGCGCCCCGAGTCTCAAGAAAATGTCGCTCGAGCTCGGTGGCAATGCCCCCTTTATCGTGTTCGAGGATGCTGATCTGGAAAAGGCGCTACAGGGCCTGATGCAGTCGAAGTTTCGCAATGCAGGCCAGACATGCGTGTGCACCAATCGCATTCTCGTCCATGAGTCGATTCACGACGAGTTCGCTGAGCGCCTCGCGTCCGAAGTCAGGAAAGTGCGAGTCGGGGACGGCATGACAACAGGCGTCGACCAGGGCCCGCTCATTGATAGCAACGCTCACGAGCGTATGCGACTCCTCGTCGACGATGCAATTGCCACCGGAGCGAAATTGCTTTGCGGTGGATCGCCGGATCCCATCGGTCGATTGTGCTTTGCGCCAACCGTGCTTAGCCGCGTAAGCCCCGGCGCTCGCGTCGCGACGGACGAAATATTTGGACCCCTGGCTGCGTTGTACCCGTTCAAGGACGAAGACGAAGCTATCGAGATCGCAAACAGCACGGAGTATGGGCTGGCGGGATATGTCTTCACCCGATCACTGGGTCGCGCCTGGCGTGTGAGCGAGGCACTCGAATGCGGCATGGTGGGGATCAATGCGGGGCTGATCTCATCCGCAACTGTCCCCTTCGGCGGTATCAAACAGTCGGGGTACGGTAGGGAAGGATCCAAGTATGGTCTGGAGGACTACACCGAGCTCAAGTACCTGTGTATGGCAGGTCTGGAGAGCGAGGTGTAACAGCACAAGCCTGGCGGTAGGCGATCGAGGTTGGAGATGGCGTTGGATACATTGCGCCGCCACGTTGGTCAATTCTTTGACCCGTTCGGCGAGTTGCGGCAGGCGAAGTCATTCCATGCGCTGCGTGTTGGGCTGGCAGTGCTCGCCTCGATTGGGCTGACGACGGGATTGCATCTGCCCCATGGTGACTGGGCGACGATTACCGTGCTGGTGGTTATCGGCGGATTCCAACACCACGGAAATATCCGCACGCGAGGGATCGAGCGCGCAAAGGGAACCGTTCTTGGCGCGTTCATCGGTTTGCTCCTTGTCACGCAGCAGCACTATCTCTCAACCCCGGTAGTTACATACCTCTTGCTAGCAGCGACATGCGGCTACTGCGCATACCACGCTATCGGTACGGGTGGTTACGTAGCGCTTCTCGCCGGTGTCACTATCGTGATTGCAGCAGGACATGGCACCAACGATATTGCGGAGGGCATGTGGCGGACCGTCAACGTTTTGATCGGTACGCTGATCGCGCTCCTGCTTTCGCTTGCATTGCCCTCTTATGCAATACATGCGTGGAGGATCCGACTTGCGCGGTTCTTGCGCCAGGGCGCCCATTTGATCGCCGCAGCAGAGGATGGCGGGGATGAAGTGGCCGATCTAGAGCGATCTATCGCCCAGCTAAACGGTGTGCTCATTCAGCTCCGCGCGCTCATCGCCTCGGCAGCAAAGGAAAGTTCGATATGTATTAGCGCCTTCGAGGACGTGCAGCACAGTCTGCGGATGTGTGTGTGCCTTCTTGAAGTCGTTGTCGCCCTCGGATGTAAGGGATCTGGGACCGATCGATGCAATCCATCCGCTTTGCCATCGGCTGCAGGTGCCGCGCTTCGCATGCAGTTCGAACATTTGGCCAATGATCTGGATCGCCAGCGGCCATCGGTGACCGATGGGGCTGTTCCAGAAGAAGTCTCGACTCCCGGCAACGCTTCGGCGGTCATCTTCGTTCAGCTAGCCGGCGAGCTAGTCGCCCTTCGAAGTCGACTGCGTCCAATTCTCTGGCAACGGTAGTCCTCTGTTCCGGGCGCTCTGCTTTTTCGACTTGGGGTGCGCGCGTCAGGCGGACCTGCAGCATAGCCAACATCTGACCATCCCGTTTTTCAGTTCCGTCCAAGCCCCACGAAGGTTGCCATGAGATTGCCGAGTTTAACTGCGCTACAGATGCTGGAGAGTGCTGCCAGATTCGAGAGTTTTACCCGTGCCGCGGAGGAGCTCAAGGTGACGGAGAGCGCTGTTTCCAGGCAAATCCAGGGATTGGAAGACCGGCTAGGTGTTTCGCTGTTCCAACGGATTAGCAAGCGTGTCGTTCTCACGCCCGACGGCGACCGCTACGTGCGCGAGATCCGAAGCGAGTTAAAGGCGATTGAGCGGGCGACCAAGGACATTGCCTCGCGCGCGGGGGGAATGGAAGTCATCGAGCTTGCGGTCGTGCCGACTTTCGCGACGCAATGGTTGATCCCCCGGTTACCCCTGTTCCGAAAATGTCACCCGCGCATTATCGTGAACATGCACTCCCGACCGGAGACTTTCCACTTTCTGGACTCTCCCTTCGATGCCGCGATCTACTTCGGTGAGATGCCATGGGCAGGCCACGACTCGATACGTTTGCTTTCGGAAGGGCCTTCCGTCCCGGCATGCAGCCCAGCTTTCCAGCTTGAAGCCGAAATCCGCGATCGTGATGAGCTGCTAAGGAAGCCGCTGCTGCATCTGGCTAGCCGTCCGGACGCTTGGCCTGACTGGTTTAGCCCTGCCGATGAGGCGCTGCGGCGGAAAGCGAGCATTGGGCCCAGGTACGAGCTATTTTCAATGGTTACTCGAGCTGCAATTGGGGGGCTTGGCGTTGCTGTGGTGCCGGAGATGATGATTCATGACGAAATTGAGCGGGGATTGCTGATGGCACTGCCATTACGTTCTGCGGCGCTAAATGCCAGCGGTGGGTCATATTTTCTCGCACATCGCCAGCGACTGGAGGGAAAGGTGGAGCTGTTCATCGATTGGTTGCAGCAGCAATGCACGGCCTGAACGTTGCCGACGCCGACGTGAAAAGGCTGCTAGTTCCGATTCCTCATCGATGAGCAAAAAAGACTCACTTGCGACCAAGCTCCGCTCGCTAGAAACTAACGCCGACCCCATAAGCTGCCACCGTACGTAGAGTTATGTTCGGTACCGGCTGGAACGTATTACCGCCATCGCCAATTGCCCCCCTTATGTCAGCGATGGTGACCACACTTGAGCATGCCGATAAGCCCGTTCACTGGTGCCGTCGGTCAGAATTAGAAAGTTGAGCCGGCCAGCACTTCAGTGCCCGGCGGCAGGAGTAGACGATTCAAGCCCTTGTGACATGGGCACCCGAGGATGACACGGTCCGCAGCGCTTCGCAGATCAGCGAATTGACACCATTGGTCGAGACGGCGCTTCGGGTCTGACTTCGTTTCCATTCTAGCTCTCAACATTCTGCCAGCGCCTGCGGGACGCCGGGCTGCGAATCCGGACGGCTTGCAATTGCTGTGAGACCACCGCGGTGTGCGGGACGAAAGCTTTGAGGGCATGGAGATGGGTTGAGGTGGGACCGGGCTTTGCTCCCGTGGGCAAACGCCGCTCGTTAATGTTGAAAACGAAAGCCGATAACACGATTCGGATGACTTCAAAGGAGGAAGGAATGAAGAACACGTCGCGTTTGCTGACTGTTGGACTGTCGCTATGGATGGTCGCCACCGTCGGGGAAGTTGGTGCAGCAGAGCCCGTGGCCGGGTCCACGCTTGCGAAGATCAAGGCGGCAAATTCGATCGCCTTGGGTCATCGAACCACCTCGATTCCGTTCTCGTATTACGACAGCACGCAGAATGTTGTCGGGTATTCGCATGATGTATGTACAGAGGTGGTTGAGCAGGTGAAAAAGCGCTTGGCGCTTCCCGGGTTGCAAGTCCGGATGATTCCCGTCACGTCGCAGAACCGGATCTCTCTTGTCCAGAACGGGATTGTTGATCTGGAATGCGGAATCACGACCAACACCAAGGCACGGCAACAACAGGTCGCTTTCTCCAACACCATCTTCGTTGCCGGATCTCGCCTGCTTGTCAAGAAGAACAGTGGTATCAAGGATTTCGGCGATCTTGGCGGAAAGACCGTCGTGACGAATGCTGGTACTACGTCCGAGCGCATTCTTCGGAAGATGAATGACGACGGTGGGGCAAATATCAGGCTCTACAGTTCCAAGGACTATGGTGAATCGTTCTTGATTCTGCAATCTGGCCGTGCGGCGGCATTCATGCTCGACGACGTGGTGCTCTACGGAACGCGATCGTCAGCCACGAATCCCGAGGAATGGGCCGTAGTAGGGACACCGCAGTCGGTCGAGCCGTATGCACTGATGATGCGCAAGGATGATCCGGAGTTCAAAGCCTTGGTGGACAGTACGCTCGCTGCGATGATGCGGTCCGGAAAAATGGCGGCGATCTACGAAAAGTGGTTTCAAAAGCCGGTCCCGCCAAAGGGCGCAAACTTCAATCTGCCCATGAGCGAGGCTGTTAAGAAGGCCTTTGCAAGTCCGAACGACGTAGCGGTCGACTAGTGCAGCGATCGTGACGATCGACCTGAGGAATCAATGGGTGTAGCAGTGAGGAGATTGGATTGTCTTACGACTGGCATTGGAATGTCCTGTTTGAAAATGCAGGAGCGCATGAAACGTATCTCGATTGGATTCTGGACGGGTTCGCATACACCCTGGCGCTGGGGCTCAGCGCCTGGGTTATCGCACTGGTCGTTGGTACTCTGTTCGGCATATTGCGGACCACGCCGAATCGGGTGCTGGCCGGGATTGCCGCCACATACGTTGAGGTCTTCAGGAATGTTCCGATGATTGTCCAGTTGTTTATCTGGTACTTCGTGATTCCCGAGCTGATTCCCGGAGGCGACCGACTCAAGCAACTTCCTCCGATGCAGCAACAGTTCATCGCTGCGACGCTTTGCATTGCTTCATACATGGGCGCTCGGATCTGCGAGCAAGTGCGAGCTGGGATCGGATCGCTGCCGCGGGGGCAGCGTGCCGCCGGTCTGGCGCTAGGCTTTTCGCTTGGGCAGGTCTATCGATACGTCTTGGTACCGAATGCGCTTCGGGTGATTATTCCGCCGCTTACTTCTGAATTCATGAGTACCTTCAAGAATTCTGCGGTAGCGTCGACGATCGGTCTGTTGGAGCTTGCCGCACAAGGTCGACAACTCGTTGACTACACTGCCCGTCCTTATGAGTCGTTTATCACGGTTACGGTGATGTACGGCCTCATCAACCTGACGGTGATGGCGTTCATGCACTGGGTGGAAATCCGAGCCCGCGTGCCGGGCCTCATTGCCAGCAAGTGAGGGAGCCGACAGATGGCATACGATTTCGATTTCAGCTCTATTAACTCCGCCACCCTGAGCGTGCTGGGCGAAGGCATGGTGGTGTCGCTCAAGATCACTGTGACGGCGGTCGTTGTGGGTATCGTCTGGGGCACGATCCTGGCAATGATGCGACTGTCGCCCAACAGGCCGCTGAACTGGTTTGCCCGGGGCTACGTGACGGTCTTCCGGTCGATTCCGCTGGTGATGGTGTTGTTGTGGTTCTTTCTTATCATCCCGCAGTTTCTGCAGAAGATGTTCAGCCTGAACTCCGCATCGGACCTGCGCATGACGTCCGCGCTGATCGCGTTCTCGCTGTTTGAGGCCGCGTATTACTCCGAAATCATCCGCGCGGGCATCCAGAGCGTGTCACGTGGGCAGATGTTCGCCGCGCAGGCGGTGGGCATGACCTATGGGCAGACCATGCGCTTGGTGATCCTGCCCCAGGCGTTCCGCAACATGGTGCCGTTGCTGCTGACGCAGGGCATCATCCTGTTCCAGGACACGTCGCTGGTCTACGTGAGCGCGCTGGCTGACTTCTTTGGCCAGGCCTATGGCGTTGGCGAGCGCGACGGCCGCATCGTGGAAATGCTGCTGTTCGCCGGTCTTGTGTATTTCATCATTTGTTTCTCCGCTTCGATGCTGGTCAAGCGTTATCAGAAAAGGGTGGCCGTATGATCGAGATTAGTAACGTTTCCAAGTGGTACGGTTCCTTCCAGGTGCTGACGGACTGCACGACCAAAGTCGCGAAGGGTGAAGTGGTGGTGGTGTGTGGCCCGTCGGGGTCGGGCAAGTCGACGTTGATCAAGACCGTAAACGCGCTGGAACCGTTCCAGAAGGGCGACATCCTCGTGGACGGCACGTCGGTGGGCAATGCGAAGACCAACCTGCCCAAGCTGCGCTCGCGCGTGGGCATGGTGTTCCAGAACTTCGAGCTGTTCCCGCACCTGTCGATCACCGAGAACCTGACCATCGCGCAGATGAAGGTGCTCGGCCGTTCCAAGGGCGAGGCCACGGCCAAGGGCCTGAAGTACCTGGAGCGCGTGGGGCTCAAGAGCCAGGCGGCCAAGTACCCGGGCCAACTTTCCGGCGGTCAGCAGCAGCGCGTGGCGATTGCCCGCGCGTTGTCGATGGACCCGATCTGCATGCTGTTCGACGAGCCGACCTCGGCACTTGACCCGGAAATGGTCAACGAGGTGCTGGACGTGATGGTGCAACTCGCGCAGGAAGGCATGACAATGATGTGCGTGACCCACGAAATGGGCTTCGCACGCAAAGTGGCCAATCGCGTGATCTTCATGGACGCCGGCAAGATCGTCGAGGACTGCGCGAAAGATGAGTTCTTCGGCAACATCGGAGCGCGTTCGGACCGCGCCAGACTGTTTCTTTCCAAGATTCTGCAGCACTAATCTGGCTGCTATCCCCCAAATCATTCCATGGAGTACGCGGTGAAGACGATTGGTATTGTGGGCGGTGTCGCCTGGCCCAGCACCATCATTTACTATCAGGCCATCAATGAGGGAATCGCTAAACGACTCGGTGGCAATGGACTACATTGCGCGAAGTTAGTTCTGGCGCAAACCGACTTTGAAGCGGTCGAACGACACCAACGCGACGACCGTTGGGATCTCGTGGGCGAGCTTCTTGCCGAACAAGGTAACAAGCTGAAGGCAGCCGGCGCGGATTTCTTTTTGCTTGCGTGTAACACGGTGCATACGGCACACGCGCAGGTACAAGCGGCGGTTGATCTCCCGTTTCTGCATATCGTCGATCCGGCTGCCCGTAAGGCGATCGAGTTCGGTTCCAGAAGGGTGGGGCTGTTAGGCAGTCGGTACACGATGCGCGGCACCTACTTCGTTGATCGCCTTAAGGAGAAGCACGGCCTGGACGTCTTGGTTGCGCAAGGCGAGCACGAATCGAATGTGAACACCGCGCTCTACACGGAGTTGGCGAAGGGAGTGTTTTTGGAATCGACCAGAATGAAGTTCAAGGCAGCTATCGAGGATTTGGTCTCCCGCGGTGCGGAAACCGTAATCCTTGGCTGCACAGAGTTTGGCATGCTGGTGAAGCCCGAGGACAGTCCCGTGCCGTTGATCGACACGTCCATCACGCATGCCGAAGCCGCGGTAGAGTTGGCGTTGGCGCCGGGATCAGCGTCGGGTGTGTGTCTCTGAGACCCAGCTTAAGGCAACCCAGGGATACCTTCGGAGAGACAGATGAGTGCAGAGCGACGCGTACAGGACCTGAAGCTGGTACTGCCACCAGTTCCGGCTCCCGTTGGCAACTTCATTCCGTGGAGAAGATATGGCGATCTTCTCTATTTATCTGGCCAAGGTCCGCGAAGGTCGGATGGATCCGTCGGCGTGGGCAAGGTTGGCTTCGACTGCACGGTCGAGCAGGCCACTGCAGATGCGCGGCTTGTCGGGCTGCAGATCCTTGCTACGATCAAGGCGGCGCTTGGCTCGCTGGATCGCGTTGAGTGCGTGGTGAAGCTCTTGGGGATGGTCAACGCGGTGCCCGAGTTTGGGGAGCATCCCAAAGTCATCAATGGCTGCTCGGATTTGCTGATTGACGTCTTCGGCGAGAACGGTCGCCACGCGCGTTCTGCTGTGGGGATGGGCTCGCTTCCTCACGGTATGACGGTAGAAGTCGAGGCGATTGTCGCGATTTCTCCGGAGCAATAACGCGGAGATGACGGGTCGTGGCGGAGGTTGCATGGGCTGGGGCGCAAGAAGTTAGCGTCCGCTTCATTGCACAGTGAAGGCATGGATGCGCGATGACTCATATTCTTCCTTCGCCAGGTCGGCGCAATACGTGTTTCGTGGCAATCCGCCTGAATGGCTTGGCGGCCGACCGCATCGAGGTCGACGGACGGGCAGAATGTCTATTCCTGCATGGGGCGGGGGTCGAAGGCAAGCGGCCGTGGTCACCATTGCGTGAAGCACTGGCGGATATGGGGACCGGTTCGATCGCTATCGATTATTCAGGGCATGGTGACAGTCCGGAAGCGATGCCAAGGTCGCTAGCCAGGCGATATGTTGAAGCAAAAGCCGCGCTATCTTTGTTTCGAGGCGACGAACCGAAGGTCATTGTCGGCATCAGTATGAGCGGCGAAGTTGCCATTCGACTTGCCGGTGACCCGGACAATGGCGTGGCTGGGTTGGTCACCCTTGTCGGTGCCGTCTATGCTCCTGAGGCGTTTCATGTACCGTTTGGCCCTGAATTCACGCGAATTCTGCGACAGCCAGGAAGCTGGAAGCGCTCCGAGGCTTTCTCCATCATGCGGCGAATCCGCGGTCACGTGACCATCATTCAGGCCGAAAGCGATCGTGTGGTCCCGCAGGAAATTGGTGAACGGCTTCTTCGTTGCGCTGTCCGGGCAGGGTCTGCCGAGCTTATCGAGCTCCCCGATGTTGATCACGCCTTGACGGCGGCATTTGATGCGAACCCAGCACTGGTTCAGTCAGTGGCTGGGCTGATCCAGGCGTCAATCGGGCGCGCGAAGCGGTTGCGTCCGGCGTGCACTGATGCCTGAGCTTGTTGCACCCAGATGATTTCCTGTGGCGCGCGGTCCCGATCTTGGCCAGATGATCTTGACCGGCTCGGAGTGCGGCCGGGATTACCGAAAGAGCAAGCGTATGGAAGTGTGGATGCAACCGTCTGTGGAAGATTGGTCCGTCGCTCACAGTCGCCCACGGAAGGGCGCGCAACGCGAACCAGGGCGCACCGACGAGGCCTTTGACTCAATTGACGGGGAAGATTTGTACGGCGCCGCCCGAGCCCTTATGGAACGGCATCCCAAACACGCATCCCAATGTGCCTGTCGATCAAACGCGGCGCAGTGCTTTGCGACAACGATGAGCAATGTGCCGCGACGCACCGTTGCTCGGTGTCTCGAGAATCCCACGTCCGCTGATCTCTTGCACTATATCCGCGCAATGGTGAAGCGCTTGCGCGGCGCAGTGACCCAGCCTCTCGAAGGTGGGGACCAAGGGATGGAACGGGTGCTCGGCGTACTCTTGCGCAATGCCATGGACTGTGCGTCGGCCCTGGATATTGTGGTTACGCTTGGCTGTGCCGCCGAACTATCGCTCTATCCAGAGGATGCAATCCTTGAACAGTGCACGACAACAGTCCGGGCGGCCGGAAAGGCAACGTTGGTGGGCGCAGTGTGGGCAGTACGCCATCGCTGTGCAAGAGCGGGGATGCGCCGACGGCGCTTCGTCACGGAATCCTGACAGGGAACTGGAATGCGCCTTTCCAGTCATCGGTAGTTTCGTCGCCATGATCTGAAGTGGCTCGAGATTGATGGCGCCCCTTGCGTGCGTGTGGGTTCGTGCCATGCACATGCAGACGTAGCTAGTGCGTCGGACCTTTGTCGTCGGCGCATGGTTATTCCATTTGGTCATCGAAGCCCGCAAATCTCTCGTTTGCGTGAACGACGGCGTGGACCGACACTTGTCATTCCAGAGACTGCCGCTATCCACCACAATCATGTCCCCGGCTTTTATACGCACAAGCGCCATCCGCACGCTGTTCTCGAACGCAATGTCGGAAATGTATCGGCAAGAGGTGCCCCATTACGGCACGCTCGTTGAACTGGTCGCCGAGATCAATGAGAGGGCGCTTAGTAGCGCGTCGAATGGCGTACGCGCTGGAGAGGAGCGGCCACTGCGCCTGGAAGTAGAAAGGCATGGGGCAATCCGGGTCGGGACGTCGGAAGAGCTCTCAACCATTCGACGGCTGTTCGTGGTGATGGGTATGCAGCCTGTCGGCTATTACGATCTTTCCGTCGCGGGAGTTCCTGTCCATTCCACGGCCTTCCGTCCACTGGAGTTCGAAGCGCTCGAGGAGAATCCTTTTCGAGTCTTCACGTCGCTACTCCGCATGGATCTCATCGGCGACAGCGCTCTTCGTGAAGCTGCCGAAACGGTTCTCAGCAATCGATCGATCTTCACACCGAAGTGCATTGACCTGATCTCACGTAGCGAAGCCAATGGCGGCCTGACGCAGGCGGAGGCCGAGGAGTTCGTCGCTCAGGCCTTGGAGACCTTTCGGTGGCATGGGCGGGCAACCGTCAGCGCTGAGCTCTACGCCGCTCTACGCGCCGCGCATCCGCTCATTGCAGATATCGTCTGCTTTCCCGGGCCCCACATCAACCACCTCACACCTCGAACGCTAGATATCGATGCAGCGCAGGAGATGATGCTGAGAAGAGGCATCCAGGCCAAGGCCGTCATTGAAGGGCCGCCCCGTCGCGCGTGCCCCATTCTCTTGCGACAGACGAGCTTCCTCGCACTGCGGGAGACCGTCAGCTTTCAAGGCACAGAAACGAGCGACGGTGCGTCGGGGACGCACACTGCCAGATTCGGCGAGATCGAGCAGCGCGGCGTTGCGCTGACCGTCAAGGGGCGCAGGCTCTATGACTCCGTTCTCGGGTCGGTGAGGGCGGCAATCGTTCCCGCCGGCGATGGTTCTAATGCTCAAGCGTATATCGAGGCGCTGGAACACGCATTCGCTGCATTTCCTGACAGCTATGATGAGTTGCGGCGACAAGGGCTTGCCTTCTTCCGATACGTTGTCGGCAACGGCCATACTCCGGACGGCGACCTAAGCATTGACCGTTTGGTAGAAGCTGGGGCGCTGCAAGCCATCCCGATCACGTATGAGGACTTCCTTCCCGTGAGTGCCGCAGGAATATTCCAATCCAATCTCGGGGAGGGTGAGCATGAGCATCTTTCTGCCTCTCCGAACCGGCCCGCGTTCGAACAGGCCCTGGGTGCGAACGTTCAAGATGAGCTGTCGCTCTATGCTCAGTGTGAGATGTCGTCGCTGGCTAAAGCGCTTCGCGCTCTCGGCATGGATACAGAGATCTTGGCTGGCCACTGAGTCTGGTTAAGGTGCGTCGCTCCGGCATCCAAACTGGGTGCCGGAGCACACCTTCCAGTCCACGACGCGAGCTGATGGTTTTTCTACTTAGCCGTTGGCATGGCGAATTCCCCGCCGTAAGCGTGCATGTCGCCGAAGAGACTTCGTTTCCAGCCGCCCAATCCATGCCAGGCCATGGGAACGGGAATGGGAACGTTGATGCCAACCATGCCGACCTGAATATGCCGTGCAAACTCCCTGGCGGTGTGACCTTCGCGCGTGTAGCAGGCCACCCCGTTGCCGTACTCATGGGCATTGATCAGTTGCACGGCCTCGGCAAGGGCGGCGGCACGTCTAACCGTAGCGAGGCGGAGATAACGGTTACGACGAAAGCGCTGTCTGGTGCGGTTTCTCAGAAAATGTCCAGCGCCTACTGCGATAGGAGGGGTGACGCGACGATACACCGGACCAGAGGGGTAATTACGGGGGAGGAGGTTGTCGGTATACTCTGGCGCAATCCCGGTTACCCTGACACGTGCAATGGCGCAGCGATTTGAAGGCTCCCTTCCAGAGCGGTTTCATCTGTCTGGCAGTATTGGCGGCAATGCGATCCAGCAACTGCGGATCGACACGATACAGGGTGGCCTGGATGTTGAAGCGGAGACCGACGCACGGGGGCGCGTTGTGGCATTCGACGTCGTGGTGCCTGGCGGGGAGCGCATCCGTGTGCTGCCCAGCGGTGTCGACCCGGAAGAGACCGACACGCCCGTGCTGGTGACCCCGAAAGCGGGCTTTCCTCGTGACGGAGCGGGATGGGATCTGGCGTCGCGCCGCGGCGTGCGCTGGCTGTCGCCGCTGCCACAGCCGGCCGACGTCGTGGACGCTGAGGCCGCACGACAACGTTGCGACGCTGTGCTGTTGAGCTGGCGGGACCAGTTTGCCTTCCGCGAGGAAGAGGTGCTGGCGGATGGCGCTGTGTCGCCTGGCCTGCGCGGGCCCCAGATAGGCGCGCTGCACGCGGTGCTCGCGCACTGGAAGGTGTCCGACGCCCCGGCCATCGTGGTCATGCCAACCGGTACCGGCAAGACGGAAACTATGCTGGCGCTGCTCGTCGCGCGGCGGATTCCGCGCCTGCTCGTCGTGGTGCCCTCTGATGCGCTGCGCGGGCAGATTGGGCGCAAGTTCCTGACACTTGGCTGGTTGAAGGCGTTCGGCGTGGTCGGCGAGGCGGCGCATCTGCCCGTCGTTGGCACGCTTACGGAGATGCCCCGCTCCCGGGTAGACGCCGACCGCATCCTGATGCAGTGCAATGTCGTGGTCACGACGATGCCGATCGCGAACGGGATGAGTCTGCGCGACGATGCATTGGCAAAATGGGCGTCGCATGTGTTCATCGACGAGGCCCATCACGTTGCGGCGCGCACCTGGGATGCCTTCAAGTCTCGCATGGCTGCCGCCCTTATCCTGCAGTTCACCGCGACACCCTTCCGTCAGGACGGCAAGCTTGTGGACGGCAAGATCATTTTTAACTATCCCCTCCGTCGGGCGCAGGCAGAGGGCTACTTTCGTGCCGTGACATTCCGGCCGGTCATGGAATTCGATCCGCGGCGTGCCGACGAGGCGATTTGCGCGGCAGCCATCGAGGTGCTGGATCGGGACCGCGCCGCCGGCCATGATCACCTAATAATGGCGCGTGCCGCCTCAATTCCGGGGGCGGAGCGGCTGCATGCGATCTACCAGCAGATGGCGCCCGAGCACCGCCCCGTGCTGTTGCACAGCCGGCAGGGGGCCGGCGCCCGACAGGAGGGTCTCGTCGCCTTGCACTCCCGTGCCTCAAGAATCGTCGTGTGCGTCGACATGCTCGGCGAAGGCTTCGATCTGCCGGCCCTCAAGATCGCGGCTTTGCACGACATGCACAAGAGCCTGGCGATCACGCTGCAGTTTACCGGCCGTTTCACGCGTTCGGCGCATGGCATTGGCGAAGCCACCGTTATTGCAAACATTGCCGACGCCAACGTGGAGCAGAAGCTGCAGGACCTCTACGCTGAGGATGCGGACTGGAACGAACTGCTGCGCAAGCTCAGCGAAGGGGCGACCCAACGCGAAGTCCGTCGCTCGGATTTCGTCGACGGGTTCCGGGAAGCGAATCCCGCCATCTCGCTGCAGAACATTTTCCCCAAGATGAGTGCCGTGGTCTTCAAGACCGACTGCGCGGCGTGGCAGCCCGAGGCGATTGTGAGGAAATTCCCCGCTGGCCGGCTGTATGCCGGTCCGTACATCAATCGCGAGGAGCGTACCTTAATCGTCGTGGCGCGCGAGCAACTCCCGGTGCCATGGGGCGACATTCGCGATCTCAAAGAAACGTTCTGGCATCTGTACCTGCTGCACTGGGACGCCGACAGCGGCCTGCTGTTCATCAACAGTTCAGACAACAGCTCCGTGCACGAGGATCTGGCGGCGGTGGTGGCCGGCGACACGGCACGGCTGATCCGCGGCGAGACGATCTTCCGGTCGATGCATGGTCTGAACCGCTTCGTGATCATGAGTCTGGGCTTGCGGCATCTGCTGAACCGCAACATCCAGTTCTCCATGCACAACGGTGCCGACGTGGGCCAGGCCCTCGCCACGGCCATGCGGGAGAACAAGGCCAAATCGAATCTGTTTGGTAAGGGCTTTGAACATGGCGAGCCGATCACGTTTGGTTGTTCTCAGAAGGGGCGGGTGTGGTCGCACCGGATAGCCTACGACCTATCCGACTGGGTCGACTGGTGCCATGGCGTCGGCGCCAAACTCAATGATGCGACTATTGCGACCGAGGATGTGTTCCGCAACGTCGTGATCCCGAGGGAGGTCGCCGGGCGTCCGGAGACGGTCGCCATCGCGGTGGAATGGCATCCCGAGCTGCTCGCACGACCGCACGAGCGGGTATTGATCCAGATGGGGCAGCAGGAGGTGTCCCTCTATGACGTCAGTCTGGTGATCCCCTCCCACGAATTGTCCGGATCAGTGCAGTTTGCCGTGGTGGTCGACGAGATCGGTGTGACGGCCGAGTACGAGGTCCGGATCGCCGACGGACGTGCGGCGTTTGTCCGGCTGTCGGGTCCGGAGACGGGCATCTCGGTGCGGCGCGGGGTTTTTCGCCCCCTGGTAGAGTGGTTCGCCGAAAACCCGCCGACCGTCTATTTTGCCGATGGCACGCTGATGGTGGGCAACGAGCTGTTCCCGCTGCCGGATGCGCACCGGCGCGTGCCGTTCCCGCCGGAGCGTATCCTGGTATGGGACTGGGCGGGGACCAACATCCGCATGGAGTCGCAACGTGAGGAACGCCGCCCCGCATCGATCCAGCGAAAGGTGATACTGGCCCTGCTCGCGGAGCCTGCCGCAACCCGTTTCGACGTGGTATTCGACGATGACGGATCAGGCGAAATTGCCGATGTGGTGGCGCTGCGAGTGACCGGGCACACGCTCCTCGTGCGCCTCTATCACTGCAAGTTCTCGAGCGAGGACGCGGCCGGGGCACGTGTCAAGGATCTCTACGAGGTGTGCGGCCAAGCGCAGCGCAGCGTGAGCTGGAAGGGCATGGCCGCGAGAATGCTGGATCGGATGCGCCGGCGCGAAGTCGAGCGCAACCAGCAGGGCGGTACCCGCCTGGATCAGGGCACACTGGCGACGCTGCACGACATCGCGCGCCGGCTCAACACGTTGTCGGTTGACCTGGAAATTTATGCCGTGCAGCCCGGAGTTTCTAAGCAGGCGGTGAGCCAGTCACAGTTAGACCTACTGAGCGTGACGGAGAACTATCTGCGGGAGACCTACGACGCGCCATTCTGGCTCATCGCCCATCCGTAATGGCTTAAGCCGCAGCGGTTGGAAGTTTGCCGGGCCCATCGGGACGGACGCCAGATGCGGTGTGGCGCGGTAGGCAGCAGGCTCAGCTCGCGTACTGGGTCTGTCGTTGCGCTACGAAATGTATTCGGCACCACCTTCGAAGAGCGTGCGACCTAGCCGATCATGTGGAGCGGCCGGCAAGCGACCTCCGCCAGCGGTGGGCCGGCCGGCTCTTCCCGATCCTTTCCGTCTTTCGCGCATCCCTCTCCGAATGACTGAAGCCAGGCCCGGTTCCTCCCTTCTGGATTTCGCGCTGGCATGATTCGGTTGGCCTCGCTGGTCGGCTCCGTCGCGAGCGCGCGAGTGAGCGTCTTGGCATTCAGCTTCTACGAATCGCAATCCCGTTGCTCGATGCCGCTACAAGCGCGATTTCCGGCTCACGGCTGAGCTGGCAATATGCGCTCGATCTTCATCGGGGAGGGGCCATGAAGAATCGAGCATCCTGCTCGATCGCCGGCGCCACTCGCTCATCGATATAAGCCAGCCACGCACTTGTCTTGGCATCCATGAAGTGCCGCGACGGCATCAGCGAAAAAACGCCAATGTCAGGAGAGCGCCACGGTGCGAGCACTTGCACTAAGCGGCCATTGCGCACAGCGTCTATGACGCTGAACAGCGGCAATAATGCGATCCCAACGTTGGCTTCGGCAAGGTCCCGAAGGACATCTGGCGTGTCGGCCACGCATGGACCCTTGGGGACGAGTTCGTGGCTGCGATTGCCAGGGCCTATAAGCCTCCAAATGGGACTGACGGACGGATTGGCGGCCTGTAGACAGGCATGGCTTCTGAGGTCTTCCGGTGCTTGCGGTGTCCCGTACGTTCCGAGATAAGAGGGAGACGCGCATAGCACTGAAAACGTCGTTCCCAAACGCCGTGATACCAACCCCGAGTCTTGTAGCGACTCGGCCAAGTAGATGCCGACATCCGTGCCGCGTGCCAGCAGGTTCGGCTCATACTGGGACGTACTGTATTCGACCCGGATCCCCGGTTGCCGCCGAAAGAACTCTGGTAGGGCCGGCACCACGTAGCGCTGACCGAAGTTGGTCATGCACTGCAAGCGAAGCGTGCCTGTAGGGGTATATGCCGCCCCGGCAGCCTGGGCCTCGGCTTCAGCGACCAAATCGAGAATTTCCCGGCATCGCTCAAGATAGGCTGCGCCGGTATCTGTCAGGGCACGTTGGCGTGTCGTCCGATGCAGCAGTTTGGCACCAAGACGCTTCTCCAACTCGCTGACGAGGCGCGATACCTGCGCAGTCGTCAGCTCGAGTTGCTCGGCTGCCTTCGAGAAGCTGCCGGCGTCCATTACGCAGACGAAGGCACGCATCGCGTGGAGTACGCTCAGATTGTTACTCATTTCGTAAATAACCTTCCTCTCAGTGCGTATTGTTTGCAAGTTCGCGCCAAAAGACAATGGCCTCGGAGTGGTTACCTCGGACGAACTGTCCGGGGTGACCGGCTGAAGGAGCGACAAGCGCGCTCCGCTTGCTTGCCAATCGAGAAAATGGCGTAAATAGCACAGACTAAGTCAGTTTGGACACTATGCGTCAACGACGGCATGTTGGTTAATCAGGAGTCGGCAGCCCTCACGCCGAGCCAATTACTACGAGGAGATATCCCCATGAACTTGTCGTTGCGCGCGGCAGATCTCTACGACGCAATCTTCGGCTTGATTCATCGCTGCAGTTGCCAGGACCAGGGAGGCCAAAATGTCTGAAGTCACTCCACCTCTGGGAGCGCCACTGCGCCCGGCACGGCTCGAAGATCGCTATCAACTGGAACGCGGCCCCGCCTACATCAGTGGCACGCAGGCTTTGGTTCGGCTGCTCTTCAATCAGAGCGCGCGTGACCGTGCGAATGGTTTGAACACTGGGGGCTTTGTCAGCGGATATCGTGGATCGCCACTGTCCGGGCTGGATCAGGTGCTCTTTGGCGTCAAGAAGCTTCTGAAAGAGAAGCAGATCGAGTTTATCCCCGGCATCAATGAAGACCTGGCGGCAACCGCGTGCTGGGGCACGCAGCAGTTGATGCAGCGCCCCGAAGAGGCAGCGGTCGATGGTGTGTTCGCCATGTGGTACGGCAAGGGACCCGGCGTAGACAGGAGTGCGGATGCGCTCAAGCATGCCAATGCTGCAGGAACCTCCCCGCATGGCGGAGCGCTCGTGCTGGCTGCCGACGACCACACTGCCAAGTCGTCCTCTTTTGCGCACCAGAGCGAGCAACTGCTGGTCGCCTCCTTCATTCCTATCCTGTACCCGAGCAACGTGCAGGAATATCTCGATTACGGAATCCACGGCTGGGCCATGAGCCGGGCGTCCGGCTTGTGGGTCGGTATGAAGTGCGTTGGCGATATCGTCGAGACAACTTCAGTCGCCGACGTGGATCCGTTTCGGGTCGATTGTCGTCCCCCTGAAGACTTCAAGGCGTCTGAAGACGTTCACATCCGCTGGCCAGACGTGTGGGCGGAACAAGAGCCGCGCCTCGTGCGCTCAAAGCTGCCACTGGCGCTGTCCTACTGTCGCGCCAACAGCTTGAACCGCATCGTGTTGAAGAGTGCGGGCTCGCGAATTGGCATCATCGCAGCAGGCAAACCATACAACGACGTGCGCGAAGCTCTCGCGCTGCTGGGCCTTAGCGAGGACGAACTTGCGGCGAAGGGAATTGCCCTTCTGAAACTTGGCATGGTCTGGCCGTTGGAGCCCCACATCGTCAGGGAGTTCGCACAGAATCTTGACGAGATTATCGTCGTTGAGGAGAAGCGGGCCCTGATCGAGCAACAGGTCAAGGACATCCTTTATCCGTTGGCTGCGAGTGGGGACAAAGCACCCCGAGTGGTTGGAAAGGCGGGCAGTGGACTTCAATGTTCGGAGTTTGAGATTCCTGCCGATCAGCGGCTACTCCGTGGTGACGCCGAACTTGGCCCTGCCGAGATTGCCTCGGCGATTCTTGCGCGCCTGCACGCCAATAGAATCGGCTTGTGCCAAGCCACGCCATCAAGGGATGGCAACAGTAAGCTGGCTCCGCCGGTGGCGCGCCGGCCATACTTCTGCTCTGGTTGCCCTCACAACAGCTCGACCAAGGTACCCGAAGGCTCCCGGGCGACGGCCGGTATTGGCTGCCACTACATGGCCAACTGGATGAATCGCAGTACCGAGAGCTACACGCACATGGGCGGCGAAGGTGTGCCCTGGGTCGGGCAAAGCCGCTTTTCGAAGCGGTCGCATATGTTCGCGAACATGGGCGATGGCACGTTCTTCCACTCAGGATCGCTCGCGATTCGCCAGGCCGTAGCGGCCAAGGCGCCCATGACGTTCAAGATTCTGTTCAACGATGCTGTAGCGCTCACCGGCGGGCAGTCGCACGACGGTCCGCTCACTGCGCCTATGCTCACGCAACTGCTTCACGCCGAGGGTGTCGAGCGCATTGTGGTCGTCAGCGACGACGTGGCCAAATACCGAGGGCATCAGGCGGCATTTGCGCCGGGCACGACCTTCCATCATCGGCGTGATCTTGATGCTGTTCAGCGGGAACTGCGTGAAGTGCCGGGTGTTACGGCGCTGGTATATGACCAGACCTGTGCCGCTGAAAAGCGCCGCCGTCGCAAACGCAACAAGTATCCGGATCCGGCCGTCCGCTACGTGATCAATCCCGAAGTGTGCGAGGGATGTGGCGACTGTACTGTAAAGAGCAACTGTGTCTCGGTTGAACCCCTGGAGACACCCTTGGGCCGCAAGCGCCAGATCAACCAATCTGCCTGTAACAAGGACTACTCCTGCGCGGACGGCTTCTGCCCGAGCTTTGTGGCTGTGGAAGGAGGGGCACTACGGAAGAAGCCGGTTGGGTCGCGTCCGGAGAGCGACCCGGCGGCCTGGCCCGATCCGCCATATCCTCAATTGCCGAATCTCCATGCCGCATATGCCATTCTCGTCAACGGTGTGGGTGGCACCGGAGTACTGACCATCGGCAACATTCTGGGAATGGCTGCCCATTTGCAAGGCTTGCACTGCTCGGTAATGGACATGGCGGGGCTAGCGCAAAAGGGCGGAGCGGTGTGGAGCCATGTCCGGATCGGCAATTCGGCGGAGGAAATCCATTCGCCAAAAATTCCGGAACAAGCGGCGGATGCACTAATTGGCGGCGATCTGGTGGTGAGCGCGCATCCCGACTCCATCAGCAGGCTAAAGGCAATGTCCCGCGCCGTCGTGAACGCGAACGTCTCGCCCACAGCGGACTTTCAGCAGAATCGCGATTTCGCCATGCCGGAGAAGGCGCTCTGGGAGAGCGTCGAGAAGTCATGCGAGGAGAAGAGCCTGGCGAAAGTGCCTGCTCAGGACCTGGCGGTGCGTTACTGCGGGGACGGAGTCTATGCGAACATGATCATGCTGGGTGCTGCGTGGCAGGCCGGTCACGTGCCGCTGTCTCTCGATGCTCTGCGCCGGGCCATCGAGCTGAACGGACAATCGGTGGACGCCAACATGCGAGCGTTCAAGATTGGCCGGCAGTATGTGGCTTCACCAGGTCGGCTGGATGATCGATCGACCGCCGTGGTGCAATGGATGCCACGTACGGATCGGGAGAGCATTCAGCAGTTGCTGGAAGACCGTCGTGCCCGGCTGGTGGCCTATCAGAATGCGGGCTATGCAAATGAATACGAAAAGTTCCTGCAGATGGTGCGGTCGTTCGATGGCCAGACGCCGAGCGGCTACGATCGGGTAGTCGCGAAGAACCTGTACAAACTGATGGCATACAAGGACGAGTATGAGGTCGCGCGACTCCATTCGTCTTCGGATCTGCGCAAGCTGATCGAGAGTCAGTTTGATGGCGAGTACAAGGTCAGGTTCTCGCTGGCGCCCCCGCTACTTGCTCGGCGTGGTTCTGATGGACTCCCACGCAAGAAGCTGTACGGAGGCTGGATGCACCAAGGGTTTCGCGTGCTAGCAGGCCTGAAGTTCTTGAGGGGAACGATTGCCGATCCGTTTGGATACACGCATGAACGTCGTGTGGAACGTGCCTTGATCGAAGAGTACAGGGCTGGGATTCGAGCGACACTGCCCTTTGTGGCAACCCAGCCGGAGAAGTGCATGGAGCTCGCGCGTATTCCGGAGCAGATCCGCGGCTTTGGGCATGTAAAGGCTGCGGCTATCGAGGACGCGCGTTTGCGTCAACGGTCATTGCTTCGGGAAATCACTGGCAAAGACCATTCCCGCATCGGTTATTCGGAGCCATCTGCCTAGCGTACCAATTGACGGGCGCTCCCCGTTGGGGAACAGCGTATCCAAGCTCCTCCGACCTGACGGGCGGGGTTCTCCTTCATGTCAGGCGCCATCGACAGATGGTGCCCGACTTATTGCAGCGTCTGTGGCAACGAGGTGCCCGTTTCCTAACCGCAAAGCGCGAGTACAGAATGACCATCGCCAAAATGCTTGCGCGTCCGGCGTGGAACCGAGTTGCAAGCCTATTGGTCCTTCGCTGAGGGGCCACGGAAGCGATTGCGATAGGCACCCGGACTAAGGCCCACTTTTTCCCTGAACAGCCGGCAAAAGGAGCTCGTGTCGGTATAACCGACCTGCGCCGCAATCCGCTCAACGTTAAGGTCTCCGGCTTCCAGCAGGGTACGCGCGGACTCTATGCGCAGGCTTTGCAGGTACCGGAGCGGCGGTTGATTGAGCGCTGCCTGGAAGCGGCGAATGATTGTGCGTTCGCTCACGCTCAGGTCATTTGCCATGTCAGACATCCTTACGTCCTTGGTCATGTTCTTCTGGAGCCAGTGTTGCGCTCGGTGCACCAGCGAGTCGGCGTGGGCTTTATCCGTCAGCAGTGGAAGATAAGGCGTCTGCTTCGTTTGACTGACATCGATGAGCATCGTCTTGGCACACTGGGACGCAATCATGGGTCCGCAGAAGCGCTCGATGATGTGAACGGTTTGCAATAGATAGGAGGCCTGTGCGCCGGCACAGATTAACCGGTCAGCTTCGGTAATGATGGGTTCGAGTTGAAGATCTACCCGCGGAAACCTAGTACGGAACTGCTCAGCCAGCCACCACGTGGTAGTTGCGGGGCGCCCGTCGAGAAGGCCGGTCTTCGCAAGTACGAAAGTTCCGGTACAGCTAGCAGCCAGGCAAGCGCCCGCATTCCACTGTGAGACAAGCCAATCACATGCCGCTGACTGACGCGCAAGCAACCGTTCGAATGCCTTGCTGCCGGCATAGTGGGCGCTAGGGACAAAAACGAGATCGAATTTTTCTCGTGCGCGAATGGCTTGCGTGTCCACTTTCAGCCCGTTGCTCGTGGTTACGGGCCCTCCGGCAGGCGAAACAAAATGCCACTCAAACTGCACCGCTTCGGCCCCCAGTTGTCGCCGCAAATGGGAGTTCGCGATCTGAAGTAGATCAGCGAATCCTCCAAGGCTGGATGCGTAGCATTCGTCATAAGCGAGGACGGCGGCGCGGTGCGTCATGGTTGGCATAATTCACACTAAATGTGTCAGTCTAGCCAATGTACATCAAAGGGGCTGCTGGGGAAACTGTAGTCATTCCATGAGCGCCATAGCCCATGGGGTATGTAGATTTCGCGCGATCCGGTTGGCCGCTACTTGAGGCGATTCAGCGTAATCCCCATCCGCTGGGCCCATAAGGTTGAGCCGCTGGGGGCGACTCGGATTGACCCGGGGCAGCGCGGGCGAGACAAAGCCCTCCTCACACCAACGCGTCATAGCTCCGTACCCTAAATAGCTGTCCGCGACCTCATATTCGGATTCAGTACTTGGAAGGATTGTTCTTATGCGTATCTCAAATGTCGGCGTCATCGGCGCTGGGACGATGGGTAATGGAATCGCGCAAGTATGCGCGTCCGCAGGCATCAATGTCGTGCTCCTGGATGTTTCCGACGAGGCGCTACAGCGAGGGGTGTCGGTCATTGCCGGGAGCCTAGACCGTCTTATCAAGAAGGGCATCCTGTCTGCTGACAACAAGATGGAGGTGATGGCTCGCATCTGTGGGACGACCCAGTACAGTGATCTGGCCAGCGTCGACCTTGTGATTGAAGCCGCCACTGAAAATGAAGTCCTGAAGCTGCGCATTCTCAAGGATGTTGATGCCGCGATTGGGGACGATGCGATGATCGCGACGAACACGTCTTCCATCTCCATCACCAAGCTGGCCGCGGCTACGTCGCGACCGGAGCGATGCATCGGTACGCACTTCTTCAACCCGGTGCCATTGATGGCCCTGGTGGAGTTGATTCCTGGCCTGCAGACTTCCGATGAAACTCAGCAGCGAATCGATGACTTCGTCAATGCCATCGGAAAGAAATCGATCCTTGCAAAGAATAGTCCTGGGTTCGCGGTCAATCGCATTCTCTGCCCGATGATCAATGAGGCCATCTTCGCCCTGCAGGAAGGTCTGGCGTCGGCGGAGGACATCGACAACGGCATGAAGCTTGGCGCTAACCACCCCATTGGTCCACTCGCACTAGGCGACCTGATTGGATTGGACACGATGCTCTCGGTCATGGAGGTTTTCTATGAGAGCTTCAACGACCCCAAGTACCGACCCGCTCAGCTCCTGAAGGAAATGGTCGACGCCGGCTACCTCGGCAGAAAGAGCGGGCGAGGCTTCTACCAGTACTGCTAATTCGAAGAAATTGCGTCAGGAGACAGGTTGATCATGAGCAACAGCGACGATGCGGTATTGCTTGAGCTTCAGGACGGAGTTGCCAAGCTCCGCTTTAACAGGCCGCGTAGCCTTAACGCTATATCGCCAGAGTTGGCTGAGCGATTCCTTCAACGGTGTCGGGAGGTCCAGGCGAGCACAGCCTGTCGCGCGGTTGTTATTAGTGGCGAAGGGCGTGCGTTCATGGCCGGAGGCGACCTGAGCCACTTCTATCAGGGATTCGAAGTGGCCGCGGATACGGCCGAGGCGATGATCGCGCCAATGAATGAGGCGCTGTCTATTCTGGCATCGCTTCCATTGCCGGTGGTGGCGAGCCTGCACGGGCCGGTGGCGGGAGCGGGAATGAGTGTCGCGCTGGCCTGTGATCTTGCTGTGGCGTCCGACGACGTCCAGTTCTCGTTTGGCTACACGCAGATTGGTGCCAGCCCGGATTTGGGTATTTCTTCGATGTTGCCTCGTACGGTAGGTCTGCGCAATGCGATGGGCATTGCGTTGCTCGGCCAGAGTCTCGGTGCGGAGCAGGCGATGAGGCTCGGTCTGATCAACCGGCTAGTGCCTCGCCAGGATTTGGCGGAAGAAACGGACGCCGTCATGGCTCATCTTGCCACGGGACCAACCCTCGCCTATGCGCAAACGAAGCGGCTGTTGCGGTCATCTTTCGACCGTCCTCTCGCAGCGCAATTGTCAGAAGAACTGGCAGCCTTCCGTGCCTCTGCTGCCACCTATGATTTCGTCGAGGGTGTTTCATCGTTCATCGAGAAGCGCCAGCCCGCGCGGTTCTCCGGCGCCTAGCACCGCTGGGAACCAGCCGCAATGCGCCAATGCGCGATTGCCGGGTGTGCGCAAGAGGGCCGCAGAGCTCTCAGACGCGCGTAGTCGGTCACGGAAAAAGTCTGCTTACGAGTGCCGCGACATGCGCGCTTAGCGCTTGGTGCCACTTCTTGGCGCGGTGACCAGTACTCAGCTTCAAACTCCGATTCCACATAAGAAATTACAAACAGGAGACTACATGTCAGACAGCGTTGCACGTGCCGATGTTATCAGTCAGGCTGATTCCTTCGAACGGGAGGCCTATGCGAAAGTCACCTTGCGACTGATCCCGCTGCTCTTCGTTAGTTACGTGATGGCGTTCCTTGATCGTGTCAACGTCGGCTTCGCCAAGCTGCAGATGCTGTCCGATCTGAGCTTCAGCGAGGCGACGTATGGCCTTGGCGCCGGGATCTTCTTCCTCGGGTACGTGCTCTTCGAGGTTCCCAGCAACATCATCCAGCACCGAGTCGGTGCGCGCCGCTGGATCTCCAGAATCATGATCACATGGGGTCTGCTCTCTGCCGCCATGATGTTCACTCAGACGCCCACCATGTTCTACGTTCTGCGATTCCTGCTTGGTGTCGCGGAGGCGGGGTTCCTGCCAGGCATTGTCATGTATCTGACGTACTGGTACCCGGCACAACGCCGAGGAAGGATCATGGCATTGTTCTTTGCTGCCGTTCCGGCGTCGGGATTGATCGGTGGTCCGCTTTCTGGGTGGATTCTGGAATCGCTTTCCGGCGCATATGGCCTCGCGGGCTGGCAATGGCTGTTTGTTCTCGAGGCTTCGCCATCGATTTTTCTGGGTCTGTTGATCCTTCTGGTGTTGCCGGACGGCATCCAGGACGCCTCATGGCTCTTACCGCAAGAGAAGGACGTGCTCGCCGCAAATGTCAAAGCAGAAAGACGGGATAAGCATGACGTCAAGTTGGGAGCGATCTTCTGCGACAAGCGCGTGTTGGTCATGGCTGCCATTTATTTCTGTGCAACGACGGCTGGATATGGCATTAGCTTCTGGTTGCCTACCATCATCAAGACGACCGGTGTCGTGAGGCCGCTGCAAATTGGCTTGCTGACCGCAGTTCCGTTCCTGTTGGCGATTGTCGGTATGCTGCTCTTTAGTCGGAGTGCCGACGCACGACGCGAGCGCAAGCTGCATCTCGTGAGCGCAATGTCGATTGGGGCGTTCGGTCTGGCTCTCAGCGTCTTCTCCAGTTCGAACACAACTGGAGCACTCGTCGCGTTATCCATCGCGGCCATCGGCGTGTACTCGGCTTTCCCCATCTTCTGGAGCTTTCCAACTGCCTTTTTGACGGGGGCAGGTGCCGCGGCAGCTATTGCGTTCATCACTTCGATCGGCAACATCGGCGGCTTTTTCAGTTCTTACCTTATCGGATGGGTCAAACAGATGTCGGGAAGTACCAATCTTGCCATGCTTGTGCTCGCAGCAGTCTACGTCGTGGGTGTGCTGTTGACGCTGACCGTACCCAGTCGCCTCGTCAATAAATGATCGACGTTTGGCTATTCACAACTTAGGGCTACCAATTGCCAGGAGATATGTGTGAACAATACAGCGCGGTCGACACCCGTGCGCCGTCCCTTTCCAGGTGAACTGCTTGCGTCGCTCAAGTCTATGTTCGGCGAGCGTGTCTCGACCGCGGAGGCAGTCCGCTTGCATCATGGTCGAGACGAGTCGCCTTTCGATCCGCAGTTACCAGACGCGGTGGTATTCGCACAAAGCGCCGAAGACGTGCAAGCCATCGTAAAGCTCTGTGCGCAATACAACGTTCCAATCATTCCTTACGGCAACGGCTCGTCGTTGGAAGGCCATCTGCTTGCCGTGCAGGGTGGAGTTTCCATCGATATGTCGGAGATGAATCGTGTGTTGTCGCTCAACGCCGAAGATCTGACTGTCACTGTCGAGCCTGGCATCTCACGCAAGCAAGTGAATGAAGCTCTGCCCGAAACCGGTCTCTTCTTCCCGATTGATCCAGGCGCGGATGCGACTATCGGTGGCATGACGGCGACGCGCGCGTCGGGTACGTAACACTGAAATGAGTTTGCGAACTCCATATCAGCCTTAGATTATGGACGTCCCGTCCGTTGCCACGGCAGGGAGGGCAACAGCAAGGTGTGTAACCGGCGCCTTGTCGTCGTTGCCTCTTGCTTGGCGTAAATCGCACTGAATGTGTCAGAGTAGACAATGGTCAATAGCCGGTGGTATCGGGAAACTGTGTCTATCCACCTGAGTATGGTGGGGCACATCGTGGGCGGAACGTAGTCGTCGGAAAGGGGGGGCGCATGGTGTCCACCGTTAGTGGAAGATGGCAAGTGGCGAAGCTCGGCGCAGTGGCGTGAGCGCGAGGACTTCATTTGCAAAGCGAACGGAGTCTGTATGAATGCCAGATTTCCAGAGACTGTGACGAAGGCGGACTCGTCGAAGGACGACCGTGATTCCGTATCGGTGGTGGGTAGCTGCCTCGCACTCACCAGTGTGCGTACTAATGAGGTGAGGGACTTCTATCGCGGGTATGCCTTGGTCGCCATGGCAACCGCCGTGATAGCTGTCGTGGTCGGTATTGTGTTCTTTGCAGTTGGAATTCTCCCGTAATGAAAGTCCTAATCGTTCATGCTCATCCGGAGCCCCAGTCGTTCAGCTCGGCCTTGAAAACCGTCTCCGTGGAAGCCTTCCGCGAAGCCGGGCACGAAGTCCAGGTTTCAGACCTCTATGCAATGGGCTTCAACCCTGTTGCGTCTGCTGCCGATTTCGGCGATCGGGCAAATCCTGAGTACTGTGTTTACGCGCTGGAACAGCGCAATGGTGTGGCGAACGGCACTATCAGTCCGGACATTCAACGTGAACTCGAGAAGCTCATGCAGTGCGATCTCCTCGTGTTTAACTTTCCGTTGTTCTGGTTCTCGACGCCAGCGATCCTCAAGGGATGGCTTGACCGCGTGCTCGTCTCTGGAACGGTCTATGGAGGTACACGCTTCTATGACCGTGGAGGACTTCGCGGCAAGCGTGCGCTGCTGAGCGTTACGCTGGGCGGACAGGAACACATGTTCGGACGCGACGGTGTGCATGGACCGCTCGAATCAATGTTGAGGCACTTGTTGCAGGGAACGCTGGGGTACACAGGACTTGACGTACTGCCGCCGTTCTTTGCGTGGCACGTGCCATACATCACGCACGAGGACAGAGTCGCGATGCTGGAGGCGTGGCGTGAACGGATTGCCACGCTTGACGATGCGGTCCCGCTTTCGTTTCCGAGCCTCAATGACTTTGATGAACTGCTGTATCCACTAAAAAAGGCAGAGCAAAGCGAAACAGTTTGATAGTGATCAAAACGTGATCGACAGTCCCATCGTCATTGATATGCGGGCCGGCGAACCATCGCCGGACATCATGCGGCAGGCTGGATGGCCGGGCGGTCGTCGCCTGCCAAAGCGGAGAACTTTGTATGAAGTCGCCTGTTGAGCGAACGGCCATTGCGACGCGCATGGCCGATGTCGCTCCTTTCTATGCCATCGACATCCTGACCCAAGCCAAGCGGCTCGAAGCAGAAGGTCGGGATGTGGTCCACATGGAAGTCGGTGAGCCCGACTTCCCGACGCCGCCCGCAGTTATCGCAGCCGCCCAGGCCGCCATTGCCAATGGCAAGACCACCTATACGCCTGCGCTAGGCATCCCGGAACTCCGGGAGGCGATTGCCGGCTACTATCAAAGTCGCTACGGCGTATCCGTTCCCGCTTCACGCATCGCGGTGACCCCTGGCGCTTCTGGCGCGTTGATTCTCGCCTTGGCTTGCCTCACTGAACCCGGAAAAGAATGGCTGCTGACCGATCCAGGCTATCCGTGCAACCGCAACTTCGTTCGCATCTTTGAGGGCGTACCGAAGTCGATACGAGTGGGGGAGCAAAGCAATTTCCAGCCGACCCTGGAAGATCTCCATGCTCACTGGGGTGACGCCACGGCGGGGGTCATGCTGGCTTCCCCGGCCAACCCTACTGGCACGATGCTCAACCTGGACCAGATCAGCGCGTTCGCCGACTATGTTCGCAACAAGGGCGGGCACTTCATCCTGGACGAGATCTACCAGGGATTGACGTACGAGAACGAGACATCCACGGCACTGCAATGCTGTGACGACGTCTGGATCGTACAAAGCTTCTCGAAGTACTTCCAGATGACAGGTTGGCGTCTCGGCTGGCTGGTGGTGCCGGAAGCATACACCCGTCATATCGAGAAGCTTGCGCAGAACCTGTTCCTGTCTCCGTCGGCCCCGGCGCAATACGCAGCGCTGGCGGCCTTCGATCCCGCTACGCTGGACCTCGTAGAGCAGCGTCGGGCTGAATTTAGGCGTCGCCGGGACTTTCTGTCCGCAGAGCTGGCGCGACTCGGATTCCGAATCGCGGCAAGGCCCGAGGGTGCGTTCTACATCTATGCCGACTGTTCTGGCTTCACTAGCGACAGCTTTGCATTTGCGGAGGCATTGCTCGAGCAAGCCGGAGTGGCGGTCGCGCCGGGCCTGGATTTCGGAGCTAATGAACCCGGCCGCTACGTTCGCTTTGCCTATGCCGCGGACGTCAATCGTCTTGGCGAAGCTGTGGCGCGTATCGAGCGCTTTCTTAAGGGGTAATGGCGTCGGTCGCCGCCTTCCCGAATCCGAGTCACGGCTATGAGGTGGTCCGCACTCGGGTTCGACGGCGTTCGTGTCAAAGCGAGGGCGGCATACCAGTACCAATGCAGTGATTTGACAGGTAATCAGCCTGAGTGGGGAGTGTTTTGCAATGAGCAATCGTGAAGTGGTAGTGGTCGGCGCCGCCCGTACGGCGATCGGTACCTTCGGCGGGTCGCTGAAGGATCTTCCGTTGACCGTTCTGGGTGCGACGGTGGTTCGCGCGGCATTGGAGCGCTCCGGTGCGCAAGCCGGCGATATCGGGCATGTCGTCATGGGCAATGTCATTCCCACCGAGCCTAAGGATGCGTATCTCAGCCGCGTTTCCGCAATGGATGCGGGAATTCCCAAGGAGACTCCGGCATTCAACGTTAATCGCCTCTGCGGCTCCGGTCTTCAGGCGATCATTTGTGCGGCGCAGTCGATCCTGCTAGGCGATGTGAACCTGGCGGTCGGCGGAGGCGCCGAGTCCATGAGCCGCGGTCCGTACATCGCGCAGGCTGCGCGGTGGGGCATGCGCATGGGCGATGGCCAGATGGTCGACTACATGAATGGCATCCTTCATGATCCGTGGAAGCGCATTCACATGGGTGTGACGGCTGAGAACGTCGCGGAACGCTACAGCGTTTCCCGCGTTGAACAGGATGACCTAGCCTTGGAGAGCCAGCGACGCGCTGTTGCGGCGATTCAAGAGGGTCGGTTCAAGAGCCAGATCGTTCCCGTTGCGATCAAAACCCGCCAAGGTGTGGTCGAGTTCGATACAGACGAGCACGTCCGCAGGGACGCGAGTGCTGACGCACTGTCAAGGATGAAGCCCGTGTTCAGGGAGGGAGGCTCGGTAACGGCCGGCAATGCCTCAGGCATCAATGATGGCGCGGCCGCGTTGGTTCTCGCCGAGGCCGGCAGGGCAGCCACTCTGGGGCTCAAGCCCTTAGCCAGGTTGGTTGGCTATGCGCATGCAGGTGTTGAGCCCGAGTATATGGGGATCGGGCCGGTGCCGGCTACGCGTCTGGTGATGCAACGAACAGGCCTCAAGCTCGCGGACATGGACGTGATCGAGGCGAACGAAGCATTCGCTGCGCAGGCTTGCGCGGTGGCGAAGGAGTTGAGCTTCGATCCGCAAAAGGTCAATCCCAACGGGTCGGGCATATCCTTGGGACATCCGGTCGGCGCGACGGGCGCGATCATCTCGGTAAAGGCGATCTATGAACTGCACCGGACAGGGGGGCGCTATGCGCTCGTGACGATGTGCATTGGCGGTGGCCAGGGCATCGCGGCGATCTACGAACGCATCTGAAGCTGTCGATGGGACTTGATCCTGCAAGTCTTACACGTCGAGCATGACGCTAACGGAAGAGTTAGGCGAACTGAGGCGCGAGGTACGGGCGGCGAGCGTCCAAGCCTCGCGCGAAGCGCTCTTGCGGGCTTCCCCGGGCCGTGAAAAAGAGGTACTACGGTCTATTCTCGAAGCCCGGATCACTCACAGTCGCCCTCGCCAAAAGATTGTGCACTTTGCCTGCGCAGCCGAGCGCCGCATATTCTTGAGTGCAGCGCATTTTGAAGAGTGCCGTGAGGTTGCGTCCACTTGTCTGGCGCTTAGGACCCTCTTCTGGGCGTCTTATCGCCGGTTCGGAAGATGATGGCCATTTTGATGTGCCGGCAACTGCGATACATGGACAGTTTTCAGCATCAACTTATGAGGGAAGTACGAGAATGGGCGAGATCATTGACGCCTGGATGCAATTGCCCAACAAAGACTATCTGCTGAACTCCATGTTCGACTCGCTGCGGAGGTGGCCGACGAACTGGAAAACGCTGGCCCTCGACAATCCTGAAATCACACATGAACACGCGCTCGAAACCTTTCGCTCTCAGGGCGTTTCGCGCGTCATCGCCAGTGCCTGGTGGGGCCCAACTGGGCCGATGATCTCAAATGACGAGGTTGCTGCGGCAGTTCGCGCACATCCGGAACAGGTTGTCGGTGTCGCGTCGGTCGACATCAGCCGGCCGATGGAGGCGGTGAGGGAACTGCGCCGATGCGTAAAGGAATTTGGCTTCAAGGGCTTGCGGGTTTTGCCATGGTTGTGGGGCCTGCCTCCCGACGATCG
The DNA here is from genome assembly GCF_058809705.1 of Cupriavidus sp. MPR-AND1C. Taxonomy (NCBI): domain Bacteria; kingdom Pseudomonadati; phylum Pseudomonadota; class Betaproteobacteria; order Burkholderiales; family Burkholderiaceae; genus Cupriavidus; species Cupriavidus sp. MPR-AND1C. The sequence goes on from NZ_JBXASU010000005.1 coordinate 130,078, forward strand.
CCGATACTATCCGCTCTATTCCGAATGCGTCGAACTGGACATTACGTTTTGTCTTCAAGTCGGGCATGCAGGCCCGATGCGCCCGTCGGAACCGGGGCGTCCTATTCCGTACCTGGATAACGTTGCCCACGAGTTTCCGGAGTTACGCATCGTAGGCGGGCACATCGGGTTTCCATGGGTGTCTGAAATGATCTCGCTCATGATGAAACATCCGAACGTATATGTGGATACGTCGGCATATAAGGCTTCCAGGTTTCCTCAGGAGCTGGTGTCCTATATGCGTGGGCCGGGCAAGCACAAGGTGCTGTTTGGTACCAACTATCCCATGCTGACTCCCGCGGAGTGCCTGGCCGGCATTGACTCGCTCAACTTGGGCGAAGCTGCCCTGCCGTTGTTTCTGGCGGGTAATGCGCGACGCGCGTTCAAGTTGGACGCATAAGTTGGCAAATGGTGAGCGCATCCAGCGCCCACCGACTACTGATCCCGCGCACATGGGTGGGGGCAATGGCGGCTCGCTCGAGCCCCGCCGGGGCTCGAACTTGCCAGCAAGTCCCTGTTAGCCAGCAACTCGTAGCTGGCGCCATAGCGCTTGCTACAGCCAGGCGCATGGGGTTCCTAAGCGTTTCGCCATTGCGGCGCACGCTTCTCAAGGAAGGCATTGACACCTTCGCGCTGGTCCGCGCCGTCGAACAGATCGACAAAGCGCTCGCGCTCCAGCGCCGCGTGGCGTGGCACACCCAGGCGCGCCGGATGTACAAGTTGCTTGCTGTAAGCTGCAGCGCGTGGGCTCACGCTGCAAGCGCGTTCGGCCATGGCCAGTGCTGTTTCCAAAGTCTTCCCCCGTGGCACGACTTCCTCGACCAGCCCAATGCGCAGCGCCGTGGCGGCGTCGACGCGCTCATTGGTCAGAATCATGCGCTTGGCCCAGCCTTCGCCGACGAGCCATGGCAAGGTCTGTGTGCCGCAGCCGCTCGGCAATAGCCCCACCGCAGACTCGGGAAGTGCCATCTGTGCGTGCTCTTCGGCAATGCGAATATCGCAGGCCAGCGCACATTCCAACCCGCCGCCCATGGCGTAACCGTTGATCGCGGCGATTACCAGCGGACGCGCGTTCTGCAGCGCTTCAAAGGCGGCGCCGAACTGCTGTGCAATTTGCCGCGCGCGGGCGCGATCGCCATCGGAGAATCCATTCAGGTCTGCCCCGGCGCTGAAGAACCTCTCGCCAGCGCCGGTGATGACCACGGCTCGGATTTCGGGATTGGTGTCGATGCCTGCTACCAATGCACGCAACTGCTCAAGGGTTCCGGAGTTGAATGCGTTGTCCGGCGGACGGTTCAGTGTCAGCGTGGCGACGTGGCCGTCTTGGGGAATACTGGATCATTGCTTTGGCTCCTTGCCGGCGGTGGATAGGTACTGACGGATTACCCCGGAGAAATCGAGCCGGCCGTCGCCGGCTTGACTCATCGCCTGATAGATCTGCTGGGCCAGCGCGCCGAGGAACAGCGGCTGCTTCAAGCCGCGTGCGGCGTCGGCCGCCAAACTGAGGTCCTTGAGCATCAGGTCGGCACCGAAGCCGCCCGTGTAGCCGCGCGACGACGGCGCCGTCTCAATCACGCTGGGGTAGGGGTTGTACGTGTCGGACGACCAGCAGCGCCCCGTCGATGTGTTGACGATGCCCGCGAGCACATTGGCGTCGATGCCCAGCCGCACGCCCAGCGCCATGGCTTCCGACACGGCGATCATCGAGATCCCGAGGACCAGGTTGTTGCAGATCTTGGCGGCCTGGCCGGTGCCGGTGTCGCCGCAATGGACCAGATTGCGGCCCATATTGGCCAGCACAGGCTTGACCTGCTCGAACAGCTCGGGCGTGGCGCCAACCATGAAAGTCAGCGTGCCGGCCTGCGCACCGCCGGTGCCGCCGGATACCGGCGCATCGGCCAGCGCGTTGCCACGCGCCGCTGCGGCGGCCGCTAGTTCGCGCGCGGTGGCCGGGGCGATCGTGCTGGAATCCACCAGCGGCACGCCGGGACGTACCCCGGCGAGCACGCCGTTCTCGCCCAGGTAGGCGCTGCGCACATGCACGGCGGCGGGCAGCATCGTGATGACGAGGTCGACCGTGGCGACAGCGTTGCGCGCGGTATCGGCAGCGGTAGCGCCTTCGGCGCACAGCGAGGCTATGGCGGCGGCATTGAGGTCGAAGACGGTGAGGGTATGGCCGGCTTTGAGCAGGTTACGCGCCATGGGCGCGCCCATATTGCCCAGGCCGATGAAGGCGATATGCATGGGAGCTTCAGTCAGAGATAGTTCAATGCCGCCGACTTGCACCCTGTCCCGAACGCAGAAGCAGGATGCAAACGGCGGCACATGATTACGCAGTGGTGGCTTTACTTCAGGCTAATGGTCGTATTGACACCGTCGTTGACCGTCGCGTCGTCAAACCAGCGCGCCGTCACCGTCTTGGTTTGCGTGTAGAACTGCACCACCTGCTTGCCGTAAGGGCCCAGGTCGCCGAGCTTGGATCCGCGCGAGCCGGTGAAGCTGAAGTAGGGGACGGGTACCGGGATGGGGATGTTGATGCCCACCTGCCCAACATCGATTTCGCTTTGAAACTTGCGTGCGGCCGCGCCGCTCTGCGTGAATACGCCGGTGCCGTTGCCAAAGGGGTTGCGATTGACCAGCGCAATGGCGTCGTCGAGTGTTTCCACGCCGATGACCACGAGCACCGGGCCGAAGATCTCATGGGTGTAGACCGACATGTCGGTCGTCACATCTGTGAAGATGGTAGGGCCAATGAAATTGCCTTGCGGGTAGCCGGGTACTTCCACGTTGCGGCCGTCTAGCGCCAGCGTGGCGCCTTCCTTCTCGCCGGAGGCGATGAGGCCAAGAACACGTTCCTTCGCTGCAACGGAGACCACTGGGCCGACATCGGTGCCGGCTTCCGCGCCAGCGCCGACCTTCAGCGTCTTCGCCTTCGCCACGAGTTCAGGCACCCATTCGCGCGCGGCGCCCACCAGTACGACCACGGAGGTAGCCATGCAGCGCTGGCCGGCCGCGCCGAAGCCAGCACCCGCGAGGGCGTTCAGCGTATGTTCCTTGTTTGCGTCCGGCAGTACCACTGCGTGGTTCTTCGCGCCCATCATGGACTGCACGCGCTTGCCATGCGCGCCAGCCAGGTTGTAGACGTGGGTGCCCACGGCGGTGGAGCCAACGAACGACACCGCCTTGATGTCCGGGTGTGTACAGAGCGCATCGACTACTTCCTTGGCACCGTGTACCACGTTCAGCACGCCTGCTGGGACGCCGGCTTCAATCGCGAGCTTCACCAGTTCGACTGTCGACAACGGATCCTGTTCGGATGGCTTCAGCACGAAAGTATTGCCACAGACGATGGCCATCGGGAACATCCACAGCGGAATCATCGCCGGGAAGTTGAACGGCGTGATGCCGGCGCAAACGCCGATCGGCTGCTGCAGCGTGTACGTGTCGACGGTCGAGGCCACGTTCTCGGCAAAGCCGCCTTGCTGCAGCGTGCCGATCGAGCAGGCGTGCTCAACCACTTCCAGCCCACGGAAGATGTCGCCCTCGGCATCGGCGAGCGTCTTGCCCTGTTCGGCCGTCAGGATGGCGGCAATGCGCTTGCTATGCTCTCTGATCAGCGCCTGGTATCGCAGCATGACGCGCAGGCGCGCTCCGATCGGGGTGTGACGCCAGGTCGCGAACGCGTGATGAGCAGCGCTTACGGCGGCGGCCACTTCGCTGGCGGTAGCCAGCGGGACGCGTGCCAGGACTTCTTGCGTGGCGGGATTGACTACCTGGCGGAATTCGGTTGCGGACGACTCCACCCATTCGCCGTTGATCAGCAGTGGTACGGTCGGCGCGGCATTGTCGGTCTTGTGCACGGCACTCATGGTTCTCTCCAGAAAAGCTCGGTCTGTTGGCAGGTGAGGGTAGGACTACAGGCTGCGCGCGATTAGCATGCGCTGGATCTCGCTGGTGCCTTCGTAGATTTGGGTGATGCGGGCGTCGCGGTAGTGGCGCTCAACGGGGTAGTCTTCCAGGTAGCCGTAGCCGCCGTGGATCTGCAATGCCTTGGAACAGACGCGCTCAGCGATTTCAGATGCATAGAGCTTGGCCTGAGAAGCCTCTGACAGGCAGGGCAAGCCTTCGCTGCGCATGCGTGCGGCGTGGTGCACCAGCAGACGTGCGGCGTTCAACTCGGTCGCCATGTCGGCGAGCATGTCGGCGATGGGCGGATGTTCGCGCAGCGCTCGGCCAAACTGGATGCGCTCGCTGGCATAGCGGCACGCGGCTTCGAATGCCGAACGCGCAATGCCAATCGCCTGTGCGGCGATACCGATGCGACCGCCTTCCAGATTAGACAACGCGATGCGCAGTCCTTCGCCAGGGTCGCCCAGCAACGCGTCGTGCGGCACTACGCAGTCTTCCAGCGTGATGGCGCAAGTGTCCGACGCGCGGATGCCCAGCTTCTTTTCGGGGGCGTGAACGATGAATCCTGGAGTATTGGTCGGTACCACGAAGGCCGAAATGCCCTTCTTGCCTCGCTCAGGATCGGTGACGGTGAACACCACGGCCACGCCGGCGCGCTGGCCGTTGGTGACGAACTGCTTGCTGCCGTTGAGAATCCAGCCGTTGTCCGTGAGCCGAGCACGAGTGCGCAAGTTGTGGGCCTCGGAGCCAGCCTGCGGTTCGGTCAGGCAGAAGGCGCCGATTAGTTTGCCGCTTGCCAGACGCGCCAGGTAGCGTTCCTTCTGTGCGTCGGTGCCGAAGTGCAAGATTGGCCCGCAGCCGACTGAGTTGTGCACGCTCATCAGCGTCGCACTGGCGGCGCAGCCGGCCGCGATCTCTTCAATTGCGAGTGCATAGGCCACGTAGTCGGTATAGGTGCCGCCCCATTCTTCTGGCACGATCATGCCAAGTAGGCCCAGTGCGCCCATCTCGGCGACGACTTCGTTAGGTAGACGCCCATCGCGGTCCCACTGTGCTGCGTTGGGCGCCAGCCGTTCGCTGGCAAAGGCGCGTGCGCTATCACGGATCATCGTTTGCTCTTCGGTGAATTCGCTTTGCATGGCAGTTTGGCAGTGGTGTTCGCTTCTTGGAGCAGCGACGCAGGTCTGGAAGGGGCTTAGCTGTGTGGGCGCAGTGTAGGAACACCGATGGCAGCGTCCTATGCCGAATTCCGCCAATCTCGCTGAACTCGTTTGCCATTCGGCTAGTTCTGCAACGGAACTACTCGCACATATTGGCAATCGTGGACCGACAGCTTCGCTGCAAGCGCACACGCTGTGGGAGAGCTGAGCAAGTAGTCAGCGAGCATCCGATCTCTGCGTACACGTGATGAGGCTTGCGGCCAGACCGGGCGCTGACCAGACTAGAGCTCGCACCTCTGTTGGAATTCTGCGAATCAAATACCAATGGAGGACTGCGTGCTATGGAAGAGCCAAAACGTGTGAGCGCCGCCTTCGGGATGTCGGGCCACCGATGAGGGTGCTGATCGCTTGCGGTTGTTGCAGCGCGATTGAGCGACACGCGACCCTGGCTTTTAGGCAATGCCCCCGAGATATGGTGGCGCAAGAGGCATGTCTGGCTGAGCCTCGGTCATAGTTGTGGCGAGATTCACCAATAACGTGTCAGTTTCGACAATGTACAACTGCGACTTGGGGCAGGAAACTGTGAGTGCACGCCACGTGCGGCAGCGCACTCCATGGGAACGCCTTCCACTGGTCATGACAACGATGTTGTCATGCCTTGAGATTCGCGGGAGCCTCGCAACAACTGGAAAGCCGGACGAGGGTTCAACGGCTGATCGCTCCCTTTGAAGTCTTGGGTGCGCAGATCGAGACAAATAGTCGTTCGGAAGAGACAGCCATGAGTAACCAAACAGTATCCACCGGCAGTAATCTCTCGGCATCGAGCATGCTGCAAAAGGGGCTTGCGTATGTCCGTGGCGAGACCAATGTCCCGTTGAGCAATGAGACCATCGGGGAATTCCTGCTCGCGACAGCGGCACGCTATCCCGACCGCAGCGCCGTGGTGTTCCGAGCTCAGAATGTACGTTGCACATGGGCAGAACTTGCACATGAAGTTGACGTACTTGCCACTGGGCTCGCAAACCTCGGCATCGTAAAGGGAGACCGCGTTGGTATCTGGTCACCGAATCGCTTTGAGTGGGTACTGACGCAGTTCGCCACGGCGAAGATTGGCGCAATCCTTGTCAATATCAACCCGGCCTATCGGCTGGCAGAGGTTGAGTACGCATTGAACAAGGTCGGATGCAAGGCTCTCGTGGCGGCGGAGGCTTTCAAAAGCTCGAAGTACCTCGAGATGCTGCAAGAACTTGCGCCGGAGCTTGCCACGGCGACGCCAGGCGAACTGCGTGCGCGAAGACTCCCGGACCTGCGAGCGATCATTCGCATGGGCGATGCAAAGACGCCAGGGATGCTCAACTTTTCCGACGTAATGTCCGGCGGCAGGCAGCAGCGAGAAGATGCGAAGCTCGGGCCGTTGGCAGAATCGCTGAAAGCTAACGACCCCATCAATATTCAATTCACCAGCGGTACAACGGGCAGCCCGAAGGGTGCAACGCTGACGCACCACAACATCATCAACAACGCGCGCTTCGTCGCGATGACGTTGAGCCTGACGGAAGAGGATTCGTTGTGCATTCCTGTGCCGTTGTATCACTGCTTTGGCATGGTCTTGGGAGTGCTTGCGTGTGTGGCAACGGGTTGCACGATGGTCTTCCCGGGCGAGGCGTTCGATCCGGGCGAGACGCTTGCCGCGCTTCATGAAGAACGTTGCACAGCGATGCACGGTGTTCCTACCATGTTTATCGCGGCACTCGACCATCCAGAGCTGGAGAGCTACGATCTGAGTTGTTTGCGAACGGGCGTGATGGCCGGCTCGCCCTGTCCGGTGGAGACCATGAAGCGCGTGGTGTCAAAGATGAATCTGCGCGAGATTACGATCGCGTACGGCATGACCGAGACAAGCCCGACTTCATTCCAGAGTTCGCCTGAAGATCCGCTCGAAAAGCGCACGACCACCGTTGGACGAGTACACCCTCATCTCGAAGTCAAGGTCGTTGACGCATCCGGAAAGACGGTTCAAGTGGGTGAGACGGGGGAACTTTGCACGAAAGGCTATTCTGTCATGCAGGGCTACTGGGGCGACGACGAGAAGACGCGCGAAGCGGTTATCGACGGATGGATCCACACCGGTGATCTCGCGACTATCGACGCGGACGGCTACTGCAATATCGTGGGGCGCCTGAAGGACATGCTGATTCGCGGCGGCGAGAACGTCTATCCACGGGAGATCGAAGAGTTTCTTTTTCGGCACTCGAAGGTGCAGTCGGTTCAGGTCTTTGGGGTCCCGGACGAAAAGTACGGCGAAGAAGTCTGCGCGTGGATCATTCTGCGGCCTGGCGAGCAATGCTCCCCTGAGGAGATTCGCGAATTCTGCCGTGGCCAGATCGCCCATAGCAAGGTGCCGCGCTACATTCGGTTTGTCGATGAGATGCCCATGACGGTGACCGGGAAAGTGCAGAAGTTCGCAATGAGGCAGAAGATGATCGAGGAGATCCAACTTGCCGACCCGAAGGCTGCCTGACGGGCGATCTTCATAAGTGTAAAAGGCTTGACGACCTCCGATAGGCCGTCAACCTCCCTTCGCGCGGAGTAGTTGCATGGTTCGAGGGGATCGGGCTAATGGGTCGGATGCGGTCCGGGAACCGTGCGAATCATTGAATTCGCGCGGGTGCGACGATACACTGGGTCGAACAAACTAGACCATCGTGGCTCATGGATAGGTGGACAACCACTCGCGAGAGCACCACTAGCGTGCACAGCTTCCTGGAGAGGTGGCAGTGGTATCGCATGCTGCCTGCCGAGCTTCGCCAATTGGTATTGGGGACCATCGAAGAGCGGACCGCTGAGGCAGGCGACTACATCGCACGGGCGGGTGAGCCCAGCACCCACTGGTACGGGCTCATGCGCGGCTTTCTGCAGATGTATGTTGTCGGCGCGGACGGCGCCGAAACGACTTTGTATTGCCTGCGGGAAGGAGAGTGGGGAGGTGAGGGATCCTTGCTGAAAAAGGAGATGCGACAGTACGATCTCCGATCGCTGACCCCCTCTCACATTTGCTTGGTACCCGCCTCGACCTTTGAGGCTTTGCGTCAATCGTCTATCGATTTCAACCAGTTCCTCTGCGACATCATGAACGAGAGGATGGGAGTCTTCGTCGGCATGCTCGCTGCCTCTCGCCTCCTTAGGCCTGAGATGCGGGTGGCCAGGGCGTTGCTGATGCTCGCCGACAAGACGGCGGCGGGCGCGCAGGAGTTGTCGATTCCACAGCATGAACTCGCCCTGATTTGTGGGCTTTCCAGGCAGCGAGTGAATATCGCACTCAGCGAGCTCAGGCGGCACGGCCTTGTTGAAAGCGAGCCGTGCAAAGGACTCCTGCTGGTCCATGTTGCTGCGCTGCGCAGTCACGTTGCAGGGGGGGCTTGACCAGCGCTCGCGCCGAACTTCGCGCCCGGCTGGCCCAGCGCTTCTGCAAGGAGATCGAGCCTGTCCCCACCCCAGAAGAGTTCCTCCTTGTAGACGAATGTGGGAGCGCCAAAGACTCCAAGCTCTTCGGCCCTTGCCAGCGCGGCGGTGAGATCGTCTGATGCGTTGGCTTGCAAGTAGGCACACCAATCGTTTGGGTCGAGGCCCACCGCTGTCAGTGCCTCCTCTATCGAGGCCTCCGATTCCAGATCGAACTCTCTGCGCCAGAATGCGGCCAACAGGGGATCGCAAAACTCCCAAAGGCAAGCCCTGGACTTCGCGAACAGCATAGCCTGACTTGCGAGTTTGGCATCCCAGAGCTTCACGGTGGATCGTATGGTCAGTCCTTGCCGTCTGGCCAGCCGGCGGCAGTCCATGTACAGGTACTTCAGTTTGGCGACATCGCGACTCGATCGCTGCTCGACATCGCCCCCATAGGCGGATCGGAAATCCGTGATAAATGGCCACCATTCGAACTTGACGCCGCAGCGCTTTTCCAGCTCCCGCGCAGGCTGCAGAACAAGGTAGGAGTAGGGGCTGCGCAAATCGATAAACGCATCCACGACTGCGGCGTCTTGTGCGTCCATGGCTAAGTGGTTTGAAACAGGTTTTGCTTGGCCCGGTCCGACGTGGTGACGTCGACCCAACGGTCCCGCAGTAGATCGAGGGCTCGTCCCACGGCAGGGCGTGCGCGTACTCGCCCGTACCACGCTTGCACGCCGGGAAAATCGTCCAGGGCTACCCCTGTCATCTTGTGGATGCGGACCCAGGGGAAGCATGCCATGTCTGCGATCGAGTACGTGTCGCAGACGTAGTCCCTGCCTTCCAGGCGATCATCCAGGATCCGCAGCAGACGCCGGGTCTCGGCTTGGTACCTGTCAATGGCATATGGCACGGGAGCTGACGCGTAGCGGTAGAAATGCTGTGCTTGTCCCATCATCGGCCCCAAGCCACCAACCTGCCAGAAGAGCCATTGCAGGACCTCGTTGCGCTGCCGCAGATCTCCTGGAATGAATCGATGTTCCTTTTCTGCCAAGTACAGCAGGATAGCCCCGGTTTCGAAGATTGTTATCGGACCCCCGCCATCGAGAGGAGCGTGATCGACGATGGCGGGAATCTTCCCGTTGGGGTTGATAGCGCGGTAGCCTGCCTGATGTTGGGCGCCACTCGTGATATCGATCGGGATGATTCGGTATGGAATCCCCAACTCTTCGACCAGGATGTGTGCCTTATGTCCGTTCGGGGCTGGCCAACTGTATAGGTCGAGCATCGGCGTCTCCTATCGCTTACGCATGATCTCTTGCCTGCGATGGTCCTGTGCTCGTCGGTTGCCTTCGTCGCTCATTCCGGCCGGGAGCCGCTCGTCCAGAGCGACCGTGCGCTCCTCGATCTGTCGCATGACGCTGTCTTGCAGTGCCTTCTTGGACATTGCGTAAGCCGTGTTGCAGTCGGGGGTAATGCATCGTGCATAGCTTACTGCTGCCGCAAGCAACTGATCCGGCTCGACTACCTCGTGGAAGAAGCCAAGTCGCTCTGCCTCCTCGAGTCCGTACAGTTGTCCGCGTAGCGTGGTCAGGGCTCCGACCTGGTCGCCAAGCGTGTACTTGATGATCTCGACATAGGCTGCCGGCATTGGGATGCCAATGGGCACCTCGTTTAGACCGAACTTGGCAGGCTTGCGCGCTGCAACACGAAAATCGCAGTCAAGCGCTGTGATGAGGCCACCTGCGATGGCGTGGCCGTTGATGGCGGCGACGGTAGGGCGCGGGTACTGGAAGATGCGCAGGTTTGTCTCGCGATACGCGCGATACCATTCGCGGATCTTGTTCCGGTCGCCGCTCCCGAAGATATTGAAACTGTACTGAAAGTCGATGCCTGCGGAGAATGCGTCACCCTCGCCCGTCAGAATCACAGGAAGCTCGCTGAAATCGCGTTCGAGCCGGTCAAAAGCGTCGTGGAGGTCAGCGAAGAACTGGTCGTTCTGCACATTTACCTTGTTGGTGTTCATGCACACGAGTGCGCAACCTTGCAATTCTTCGATAGTCCATGCCATGGAGGTCTCCTTGTGGTTCGGTATGAATCTTCTGTTGCTCAACAGTAGCAAGTCCGCTGGCGAGATGCTGTCGTTTGGATGACAGGCTGGGCGACAGCAGAGAAATATGCAGGCGCATTCCGCGCGAACAGGTTTTCGATTGCGCCTGGTTTGCTTGTGTGAGGTGGCGAACCAGTGGCCGCCTACTCTTCGATGGCGCCGCCGATCGATCGCAGATGCTGCCGAAACGTAAGGTTCGGGTCTGAACGTCGACCGGCCAGGTACTCGTCGAAGCGTGCCTGCGTTCTGAATGTGGTGCCGAGCTGCATTCGTGCCGCTTGATGACGTTCTGTGTCGCGGATGGAGATGGCGAGCGCTGAAACTTCCGCCGCGCGATCCAGTGGTATAAAAATCACACCATCGTCGTCGCCAAGTACGAAATCGTCGGCCGTTACAAGGTGCTGACCGACCGTCGCGGATGGGGCACTGCCTTCATCCTGTACATCAAGCCGTTGTGGGCCCGCAGGCAGACTACCCAAGCTGAAAAAGGGAAGGCGGATAGTCCGAAGTTCGGAGGTGTCGCGATGCAGGCCCCAGATCACTATGCCGGACAGCCCGGCCTTGCTCGCCTCCAGCGTAACCAGGTCACCGACGCACGCCTCATCTCGGCGGCCACCATTGTCGACCACCAAGACGTCTCCGGGACTTGAGCGGTCAATAGCTTCAAGGAACACGTTGACGCTGCCAACGTGCTGGGTGGGACAAACGCGTCCGACCAGGTGGGTATGGGCCCACAGTGCTCGGGTATCTGAAGGTGCACAGCGAACCTGAATGCCGAGTCGCATGCACGCATCCGCGACGTGCGGTGTGGTGAGGTCTCGAAAGGTTCGTTGAAGCTTAACGGATTCCATCGGTCAGTTTTCCTTGGGGTGGTCATGGACGGCGACATCGCGAAGATCGCGAAGGAGATAGTTGACCCTGTTCGTCATCGCAAGGGAATACCTCCAGCCGCGGCCAATTCGCACGGGCCGCAGCGCACTCAGAAGTTCAGTGGGCGCGTCATAAATGGTGAGCGCGCTCTCGCCTTCCCATACAGGCCCGGCTTGAACGTTCTCGGCCTGAAGCCGAACCAATTCGAAGACAGCGGGGCAATCATGCTGGCCTTCGAGCATCGATGGAAAGTGGCGAAGCGCAACAATCGGCCGGCTGCCAAACGTAACGGCTGATTCGCTGGCACGACCCTTGAGCAGGACATGGCCTTCCGCGAGTCGCCGATCTTTCACGGCAACCGTGCCGGCAAAGATGCCCCCGGATTGGAGCCCAGGCGAGGAGATTGAGGTTACCCCCATCGAACGCGTAACCCACACAGAACCGAGCTTCTTCGGATAACCGAGGGCCCAGCCTCGTGCTAGGGAAGTGTCCTGGTCAACCACGATATAGGGACAGTACTGCATGAGCTTGCCTTCGCACTGAACACTCGCAAGCACGATGCATTCGCGATACTGGGCTCGCACGGGGTCGAGCAATTCTGCTCCGGCGTTGGTGCAGGCCTGCCAGTCCACGAAGGAGACGGTGACAAGACCTCGTTCGTCCGGGTGCAGGCTCAGCCCTGGCGGCAGCAGCGCTTCGACGGCAGCAGGATCCGCCCAGTATTCGATGGTGACAAAATCAGCGGCGTAGTGCCACGGTGGATACGGAGCGATACTGGCGTTGCCGTCGTTGGAGAACGGGCCCATGAAGCCCTTTACAGTGGAAAATCGTGTCATGTGGTAACCGGTTTGTCTACGACCAGGCGTGCTGTTCGTTATGGGGAAAGGACCCGTCTTTGACGGCTGCGACGTATGCGGCGAACGCGGTATGAACGTCGCCTGTTTCCTTCATGAAGTTCCGCACGAATCGAGGCATGCGCCCTAGATTGATTCCGAGCATGTCATGCATGACCAGAACCTGCCCTGCGGTGCCGTTTCCAGCCCCGATGCCAATGGTGGCGCACGATGTCATTTCACTCGTGATATCTGCCGCCAGTTGAGCCGGAATCATCTCCAGCACCATCATTGATGCGCCAGCAGCTTGGAGTGCAAAGGCGTCGGCACGCAATCGATCCGCGCCATCCTTCAGACGCCCCTGGACGCGATAGCCGCCCAACGCCGAGACTGTTTGCGGAGTAAGGCCCAGGTGGCCGCAAACCGGAATGCCGCGCTCAACGAGGAATGCGACGACATCCGACGTCCAGTCGCCTCCTTCCAGTTTGACCATATGCGCGCCCGCCTGCATCAACGCTACTGCGGATGTGATCGCCTGCTCGCGCGATTGCTGGTATGAACCAAAGGAGAGGTCTGCGACGATGAGAGCCGTCCCTTGGGAGCGAGCCAGTCCTTGAGACACACACGTGGTGTGGTAGCACATGTCTTCCAGCGACACTCCCACGGTGGTTGTGTTGCCCTGACACACCATGCCGAGCGAGTCGCCGACCATGATGCAGTCGACACCCGCCGCATCCGCCACAGCGGCGAATGTGGCGTCATACGAGGTAAGCACAGCAATCTTTTCGCCTTTCGAATGCATTTCGGCGAGGCGGGTAGTGGTGACTTGCTTGCGTCTCTGGTCGTCGCGGCTTTGACTGCTTCCATAGGGCGCGATAGTGTCCCCATTGGACTGTGGAGGATTAGTGGTCATGCTGTGCATCACGATGCTTGGTGTAATGTTTGGTGCAAAAGCTTCAACTACGGAACGGCTCAATCGAGAGGTTGGCGCAATACCGACGGTTTGCCGTTGGCGCTGTTCTGGCTGGTCAAACAATGATCTCGCCGTCAATACAAGTGACAGCAGCGCCGCCGACCTGGATCCGACCATCGCGTAGTGCCAGGTGAATCGAGCCGGCGCGCCCGATACCAGAACCCTGCGAAGCAATATAGGATGAGCCGAAGCGGGCAATCTGGTCGCTGTATTGCAGGAAGGCCGCTACGGCACCGTTGCCATTGCCGCAGGCTGGATCCTCGTTGACGAAGTACGAAGGAGCAAATGCCCGGACTTCAAGGCGGCTCCGGCAGCTCTCACCGCATTCGCCAAAGATTACGACACCCGTCGCGCCGGCTTTGCGATTCTGCTCTCGCATTGCTCTGAAATCGGGACGTGCCGCTAGTACGGCAGTAGCATCGTTGACCTGTGCGATGATCCATCGGCCGCCGACGTCGACCATCGCAGGGCTGTATTTGCGGCAAGTCCTTGCCCCGAGAACGGACTCCAGGTCATCCACCTGGCGCTGGTCAAGCGGTGTAATGGCGGGCTCGGGCAACTCGAAGGCGATTGAATCTATCTGACCTTGTGCTCCTGCTATCTCAAGCCTCAACAGTCCGGCGGAGGATTCCTGAACCAGAGAGCCGTTGCGCAACTCCACTAATCCCGCTTCCAGTAAGGCATAAGCCGTACCGATCGTGGGGTGTCCAGAAAAGTGCTCCTCGCGACCGCGGATGAATGTGCGGATGCCATAGTCCGCGTCGCTCGCATTCTTGGTGACCACGAAGGTGGTTTCCGGCAGACTGGACCAAATCGAGATGTGCTGCATTTGCGCGGTGGTCAGTTCTTCAGCGCTGAGCACAACACAAACCGGGTTGCCCTTGAACCTCTGGCTGCTGAACACGTCCACCTGTTTGAAGGGAATCTTAGACACCTTGGTACCTGCGACAGGATTGGAAAAAACCTTCCGATTCTTCAATATCGCCTCGGCATTGACGCGCACGCATCGTTCTGCGTGCAGCAATTCGGTCGATTTCGGTGACATGCTCAGTTTGGGTCGAGGTTCCGCACTGCATCACCGTCTAGCATCGCGGCGTGAGCTTTGACCAGCAATTGCAACGTCTCATCGAGCGTGTCAGCCAAATTCTGATTGCTCCGATATTGCGAGTGGACACGCCGAAGCAGCGAAGCCTGTGCCATCCATTCCAGGAGCGCCTCATACGAGATGCTCTGCTGCTCCAGTAGCTTGAATTTGACGAGCACTTTGAGGGCGTGCATCCCGTTTCGCATGGGATCGTCGCGAAAATGGGCAAGCCTGCTTGTGGCGCGTTCGAGCGCCTCGTCTACCCACGAAAAGGGCCGGCCATGCCCAGGGATGACCATGCGGACTTGAAGGCTTCCAATGAGCTCCAGCACCGCTTGTTGCTCCGCGAAGCCGCTCTCGCCATCGAGCTCTGGAAAAATCACCCCAAAGCCGTTCTCCCATAACGCATCGCCTGATATAAGCAAGCGCTCGTGGGGCGCGTACAGCATCACGGCGTGTGGGGCATGCCCTGGCGCAGCAAGAATCTGCCAGTCAATTGCACCCATCCGCAGTGTGTCGCCATCCTTCAGCACATGGTCATAGGTGAAGCGTTCACATCGTTGGCCAGTAGGCAGGTAGCTGAGTGCCTCAACGTCCCATGTGGAAACTGCATTGGCATCAGCCGCGGGTATCCAGGTGCGGGGTTGCCACCGCCGTTGTATCGCGGCATTGCCTCCGCAGTGATCGGAATGCAAGTGAGTATTGGCGAGTCGACGCAAAGGCTGGCGGGCAAGCCGCTGTTCGACAAGCGCTACGGTCTGAGTCGCATGTGTGACGTAACCGGAATCAACCAGGGCCGTGTCAGTGCCATCGATGAACAGGACACTATTTGAAGACAGCCAGCCGCGCTCAAGGACATGCATGCTGGCGGGCAAGGCTGCCATAGGCCTTGGTGTGGTGACGGTGTTCATTATTGGATGGTCAACGTCTTGTACAGCGAAGCATTCGGCCGCGGCGGTAGCTTTGGGTGGTCTGACGGCAGCAGTCAGAGCGCATTGGTAAGCGGGGCCCTGCCGTCCATTGTTTGGACAGTTTCATCGCTGGGCCACAGGCTGTACATTGTCTAAAGAGACATAACATGTGCGAACTGCGACAACCTAGTGCGCGCCCCCGCGGGTGCCTGCCGCGCGGCGCGATGTGCGTCGCGCATCAAGGTATTGAAGGGAAGGCAGTTCGAAACACTTTCGGTGAGGGAAGCCTTGACACATCCCAATCGCTTCGAGACTACGTCCTCAGTTGATCCGGTGTGGAGTAAATAGGGCGGATGCCTCGCAGCAAATTTTGTCCATGGCGACACTGAAACTTTGGCGTCTGGTGTCGGGACAAGAAAGAGGCTGTCGGTCACGCAGTAATCAGGGTCCGACTTCGGTGTCATAAAGTCGTCAGCATGGTCACAAACACTAGGGAAATTCCCACCCGGGGACTGTCATTCCGATGACAGGTCATCGCCCTCAGATCGCCTAAGCTGGCGCCGAACAACCAATCACCGGTTGTTCCCCAGCCAACTTGTATAGCGTGTTCAAGTGAGCTGCAGCGTAATCGCTTTGTGAGGTGCCCCGGTACCGCGCGCTATAGACGCGTACATCTGAAGCGTGAAGCGATGGACCGAAGTCGATCGGTAGCACGTTCATTCGAACTTGATACTCGAACGGCGATGACTCGCGCTAAACGTAGTACCGGACGATGACAACATTGGTGTAGACAGCACCAGGAGACAAGCAATGCGTCATATTGATATTCACCGGCTGGCTGACGAGGCCCGCTTTAACCGCTTTCACGGACTCATACTATTCTGGTGTGCGTTGATCATCGTGTTCGATGGCTATGACTTGGCGGTAGCGGGTATTGCGCTGCCGTCAATCATGAAGGGTATGGGAGTCGACTCCACGAGGGCAGGGTTCATGATTAGCTCGGCGCTGTTCGGAATGATGGTTGGCGCAATCTTGCTTGGCACTGTTGCGGAAAAGATTGGCCGCCGACGTGCCGTCGCCATTTGCGTTGCCCTCTTTAGCGTGTTCACCGCAGTGGCTGGCTTCACAAGCGACCCAGTAGCGTTCAGCGTCGCCAGATTTCTTGCAGGCCTTGGCATCGGCGGGGTGATGCCAAATGTGGTGGCGCAAATGACGGAGTACTCGCCAAAGCGGATTCGCAGCACCATGGTTACGTTGATGTTCAGTGGCTATGCGGTAGGGGGGATGCTTGCTGCAGTTCTGGGAAAGGGCCTGATCGAGACATACGGATGGCAGTCCGTCTTCGTCGCCGCAGGTCTGCCGGTGCTCTTGATCCCATTGATCCTGAAGTCGTTGCCTGAATCGATGGCGTTCCTGATCAAGGCTGGACGTATTGAGGAACTGAAGTCGACTGTCTCGAAGCTTGAGCCAAGTTACCGGCCGAAGGCGAATGACCACATTGCACTGCTTGCCGTTGATAAGGCGAGTGGTGCGCCGATTCGCCAACTGTTCCGTGAGGGCCGGGGCTTCAGCACTGTGATGTTCTGGGTTGTTTTCTTCACGTGCTTGTTCATGGCCTACGCGCTGAGCTCGTGGCTGACTAAGTTGATGGCCACTGCAGGGTACAGCCTTGGCTCTGCGTTGACGTTTGTCCTTGTTCTGAATTTCGGAGCCATCGTCGGTGCAGTGGGAGGGGGCTGGTTGGCTGACCGCTTCCACATCAAGCATGTTCTGGTGGTCTTTCTTGCGTTGGCTGCGGTGTCGATCTACTTGCTTGGCTACGGAGTGCCCACTGCGGTGCTGTACTTCGTCGTCGCGATGGCTGGTGCGACAACCATCGGCACGCAGATCCTGGCCTACGCGTATGTCGGTCAGTTCTACCCTATGACCGTTCGCTCCACTGGGATCGGTTGGGCATCTGGTGTCGGACGCAGTGGCGCGATTCTGGCACCCATCCTGATCGGCGTCCTGGTTGCGAGAAACCTGCCATTGCAACAGAACTTCACCGTAATTGCGGTTCCTGCGTTAATCGCGCTGCTGGCTGTTGCACTGGTTAATCACGGGCGCTCGGCCGCCGCGCACAGCGAACGCAGCAACGCAGAGACGGTCGATCTCCCGCTCGTTGGTACCGCCGGAGAAGGCGCGCGCGGTTGAAGATCATTTGCGGGGTGTCTCTTGGGCCCCATTGAAATGGGGCTTCTTTTTATACATCACCGACCTTGGGATTGCCTCTTGAGGGCGCGAGGCCATCACTTGAGTTCTCATTCACCGCGTCTTAGAAGGGCGCACGGGAGCATCGCACGACCTTAAGCCAATATCGGCTCTTCGTTACTGAGAATGGCTGTTTAATTGGCCACAACATAGACGTCGGTAATCCGACACGCGATTCTGCTCAGCGGATTGTTGGCGTGCGTTTGAGTTGCGGGGCGACACCATCCTGCTGCCATACGGAGCCGGACCCCGATGTGGGGGCGCCTTCTCGAGTCAATCTGCTCAGATTGGTATTCTCATCGCTCTATTCGGGGCGTGCCGCATCAGCGTTGCGATCTCCGTGGTATTTCGAAAAGGCTGCCGTGCTCGCTTTGATACTGTGCGAACCAAGTTTGGTTCCCGACGATCAAAAAGAGTAGAGGTCGAGGATTGCGCCGTTCCAGTAAGCGCCACTCCCGCTTGTCCACCGAAGATGGAGCCGGCTGTGCTTGCGGGTGGGTGTGCCATTCTCCCAGGTAATCGATCTGGCCGCCGCTTTGCTCCCACCATCGCAAGGCAACTTGTTGATGGGAAGGATCTTTGCGTATGAACGCCCAGCGCGACTGCACATCTTGCGGTGCGGGCACAGTAGCAGCGACCACATCGAGGTGCGCGCCTCGGCGATAGCCCAGCAGGATGCCGCCTGCTTCAGGCCTGGACCCCATCTGAACGTACCTTTGCAAGAGCGTCAGCACTTCAGTGTCAAAGACGATCGAAGTTCCGCTCTTCAAAGTTAGCGTGGTAGTAGCAAAGAGGCGCAGGTTGGACATTTGGCGAGTCGTTCAGGATTGCCGGCTTTGGCACTCGTACGTTGTGGCTTGCCGTCCAACCTGATAGCGCGCAGACGCGGGCTGACACTGCCGTTGCGCCAGTCGGCAATCATCTGCGCGCAAAGGCCGGCGGCGGCCAGCGGTGCGGTGACGGCGTAGGGAGTAATCGAGCGACAGCCTACCAACTTGCTTTGCACGGGGCCATCGGCGACACGGAAGCGCTCGGTCATACCGCCGTCCGGTTCAAAATGCCACAGGCAGTCGTAGCAGGCGCGGTTGCCCGCTTCGGTCCACAGGGCTTGCACCGCTTCGCCATTGCCACAGACCCAAGTGAACGCCATGGGAGGGCAGTTCGGATCTTCGGCGAGATGATGCTGATGGGCCTGGCTCAGCACGGAGGACAAGGCCTGCTCGCCGGTGGCGTCGATGACCAGATCTGCCCGGAACAAATCTGGCCACTTTCTGGCATCCTTGACGATGGCCCGGATGTTTGCGTACGGAAACTCCTGCGTGAGTCGTTGACGCAGCGCTGCGGCTTTGTGATCGAACAGGGCGTCGAAGCCGAGCACGTGGCGTCCGAGGTTTTCCGGCCACAAGGGCTCGGGATCGCAAAGGACCAACTCGCCGCCGCCGGTGCCTGCGCCGAGGCGAACCAACGCCTGGGCCAAATAGCCCCCGATTGCGCCGACGCCGACGAGGTGCAGGCGCAATCCTGCCAGTGAGCCGGCCGTGGTGAGGTTGCGTTCGTGAATGAACTTTGGGCTCAAGTCGTGCGCGAAAAATGGCTGGATCGGGTTGCGGCCCCCGGCTCCTGAGGTGAAGTGCTGTCGCACATCACTGCGGGGTTGACGCAGCGCCGCCCGACTCGCGTGTGGCAAGCCCATGAAGAAGCCGAAGACGCCGCCCGACGATTGGAGCAGCACGTAGACGCCTTGCCAATCTTTCCACAGGCGCCGGTGCATGACCTGCAGCAACTGACTGTATGCATCGCTATCAATGCGCTTCAACCACGCCAGCAGTTCGGCCATGGTAGTGGGCACGCCGCGTTCCTCCAGCCACGGGGCGCGGCGCAGCGTAATGAGGCTGCAGCAAACAGGATGGATGTCGGCGGCTTCGTCGCGTTGCAGAGCCGGCTGACACTGGTCCAGTTCCTCCGCTCGCGTGCCTACCAGCACCATGCCGTTGCCGAGTGAGCGTGCGGTAAGGGGCTCGCTGGAGCCAAGGGTGCCGTGCAAAATAGTATGCTTGCCCTGGTCCCAATAGACACGGAATTCTTCCCGCGACTCGCGCTCAACATAGCCCGATTGCGCTTGTTCGGCCAGGACGCTTGCTGCCTTCTCAAGGCAATAGGCCACCGCCTTGTCGGCGTGATGTCGATTGAGGATAACGTCGCCAGCCGCGAGATAGCATAGCCAGCCGGTACGCAGCAGATGCGGGCGAAAGCCGGGAGGGGCGTCGAGCAGGGTGATGTCAGGATATCGAATGAAGTCCCAGTCCCGGATGTCCAGCCGAATGGGCACTCGCGTTCTCCCTACTTCCAGGGCGCCCCGATAGGCCACGCTAGTAGGATGGTCCACCGCGATTTCTTCAAAGCCGCGCGCAACCAGATAGCGATGGACGCGCGCATTGGCGCGGCTGAGGTTACCCGGCACGAGTGGGGCGGACCACGGGTTGGGACACCACAGCGGGCGCGATGCTACGAACGGCCTGAGCATCGCTGGCCTCGCACGCGATCCAGTCGGGCCGCATGGGGACCCGGACGCCCCAGAGTTCTCGCAACTGAAGGATGACTTGTTGTGCCTCCTGCGGCGACGCGTGAACGATCGCACTGCGCAAGCCGCCATGCAGGGTGCGGGCGCGCTGCGTGGCATCGCGACGCGCGCCGGGATCCAGTCGGTTGAACTGCTCGCCCGGGTCGATGCTGGCTTCTTTAATGTCGCCCCCCAGCCTGTCGGCCAAGGATTGCGTGACATGTAGCAGGGCAAGGTCGTCGCGGTTGTCCAGGCTCTTTGTCGCCGTATCGAGGGCCTGGGCGGCACAGATCATGAGCACGATCGAACTGGGCCCGCCGCTTTCCCATGTGTGATCACGCCAGGCCTTTAGGTAGCGGCAGAGGCGACGCAGGCTCGGGTGACGAAGACGTTTCTTCTCGAACCATTTGGCCACGGCGCGCGGGTCAGAGCGCCGCCACGTGCCGTCGCGCAAGGCCAGTGAGATGTGACGCAGATCGTCCCAGTCCTGCTGGTCGTCGGCGAGCGTAGCGCTGTCCAATGCCCAGGGTTGGCCGAGCGCCTTGCGCGCGACGTGTTCCTGAATGGTCTGGAACTCGTTGGCGGGGGCGACATAGAGCGGCAAATCGATGTGCGCGGTCTCGCCCGTCAGGTTGACGCGGACACAAGTTTCCTTTCGGCTCAGCGTCCACCCATTTGCCTGGGCGACCGGCGCGACGATTTGTTCCACCATGCGATAGAAGGCGGCAGCCGCATGACGCGGTTCCACGGCGTTATCTTCCCAGGCGTCGACAGGCAGATAGATCCCCAGGTCCCAGTCCATTTCTTGCGGCGGGGTCTGGCAGGGGAGGTTGCAGGTATCGTACGACCACGAGCCCTGCGTCATGAAGCGGGGCTGCGCCTTGGCCTCCTCGTTCAGGTGGGTGCTCAGCCAGACCGGGATGCCGCGGGCCAGGGCCCCGCGCAGCAAGTTCTTGGCGGCACGCAGCCGCTGCTCGGTGGCCTCGTCCGGCTTGAGGCGGCTGTGAAGCGAGCCACTTTCCAGACGGGCATAGAACAGCTTGTGGGCGTTTACAGGCATGCGGCAATCTCCGGCGATTGATGGGGGCCATAGTGGAAGGTGGCCGGGGCGGGTTGGTGAGCGCGCAGCAGGTCAAGCAGGGTCGGCGTAACCTGTGCCTGGATGGCGTTGGCAGCGTGGCCGCGCAACGTCTTCTGTGCGTTGCGGCCGGCGCGGTCAAGTCCGACATTCATGGCCGCCTCAAACGGTACCGGGTCGTCGATGTGGTGGTAGGCCTCTTGCAGCCAGTGCGCAAGCATCTGGTGGCTCATCTGCTCCTGCGAGGCGATGGTCAGGCCGAACAGGCGTCGGCCCCATCCGGCCACCGGCCACAGCCGCCGCCAGAACGCCACCTCGCCGATCGCGCGGCCGAACAGCAGGCCCATGTCGGAGGCATGCGCCGCGTTGAACGCGACACCGGGCGCCGCCGTGCCCACGGCAACCAGCCGGACACGCGACTGGGGCACATCCAGGAAGCGAACGGCCTCGTGCAGCGCGGGCAGGCCCGGGGCATTGGCCACCAGTCCGCCATCGGCATAGCGCACATCGTTGAACTCGTGAATCGGAAAAAAGGTGGGCGCAGCACTGGTGGCGAGCGCCACGTCGACCAGCCGATGCTTCCAGTCGCTCTTCCAGTTGACGTGGTGCGGGGTCTTGAACATGCACGGGCCGCCCTTCGTCACGTTGACGGCCGGCACGAGAACGCGGTGAGCAAGCTCGCCGAGGGTGCGCTCGCCGAACAGCTCGGGGGCCGCCAGCAATTGCTGCAAGGGCTTGTTGGCGTATTTCGACGACCACAATCCGAGGTTCAATCGATCGGCGAGCCAGCGCGGACGCCGCAGACCGAAGACCGTGGGGGCGAAGATGTCTTCGCCATGGTCGGTAAAGAGCGCGACGACGCGCGACATCGGAATCTCGGCTGCGACGGCGAGCGCAAGGATGCCGCCGATCGACGTGCCGGCGATCAGGTCGAACTTCTTGGCAAGCGGGGCGCCGAGTTCCTCTTCCAGATGTGCGAGGATCTGCGCGGCGAAGAGGCCGCGAAAGCCGCCGCCGGAGATCGCGAGGATATGAAATCCACCGTCTTCCGCCGCAACCGGCGATGGGGTGGGATGGGGGGTGTGGGTCATGTTGTGCAACTTCAGTCGGCGTGGGCGGCGCCAGCCAATGGGTGGCTGAGGCGGCGCGGTACACGCGTGGGCGGCCCGTCGTGCCGGGATGGCGCAGGAGCGCCGCCCCCCCGACACGGCGTACGAAGGCGGGAGCCGGGACTGGCCTCCCGCAACAGGGGCGACCGACTAGAAGAGACTGAGCTGACCGGGATGGGCGCGCCAGTGCTGGCACACCTGCTCGGTACGGCCGAAGCGCACGCGCCGGTAGGCCCGCACGAAAACGCCGCGGACGCGGCGCTGGAAGTGATGCATAATAAACTCCAGAAATTGCGGCCAAAGCTTGCCCACAACTCCCGGAGCCATTACACTCCGGACGTCCTTACCAGACAGGTTGTGGGTGACGAGGCTGGCCTCATTGCCCCGCCAGAAGCCCCTGGGCGCGCCAACGCCTCGGGGCTTTATTTTTTTTCCGGCGCCTGCCGGAATCCTTGGGTGCTGCTAGTCCTTCACGTCCCGGTTCTGCAAGGCTGCGTGATCAATCCAACTGCCGCGGTTGCCCCACTCGCGTAGGTGCCAGCCGGCCGATCGGTCCGCTTCGAAGCGATCGTCGCCACTGAGGAGCACCGACAGGCGACTCACGCGCTTGCTGAAGTCTTCGCCCGCGATCAAGCCGCCGAAGCCCTCCCGTGTCAACAGTTGCAGCAATTGCCGCGTCGGCGCCGGTCGGCGATAGCGATTGAGGATCGACACCGCCGCATCGGTGACGGTCTTGCCTTTCGGCAAGCCCCGCGTGCGCTCTTCGGCCCGCTGCATCAGGTTGACCAGGCGGGCGCGGACATCCGGCGCTGCCTGCTCGTCTTTCTGCTGCGGCGACGCCGCAACCGCTTGCCCCAGCAACGCCTCCTCGAAGGCACCCCCTTCCAGCTTGTCACTCAGATGCAGGAACAGATTGACCTCCTGCAACTGCCTTTGCAGAGCCTCGATCTGAGCTTCGAGGTCTCGCCGCAGGGCGAGCGCATGCTCATAAGCTGACATTTCAAGTCTCGTCTACTACACACGGCCCCAATGTATCGTAACGGACACGTGCGCGCAAGCCTTGCGCAAGTGATTTTCTAGAAATCTGGAAGGAGTCGGTGCATTCTGTGAAATAAGGTGCATTATGCGGCTCAAAATCTGTGGATAACTTGCGGGGTGGGGAAAATTCTCTCTTGACTCAGTGGGCTGGCCACATTAAACGCGGCCGCCGCCGAGGGGGCACTCTGCCTCCCGGTATCGGAAGTTGATCGGTGCTGTGCACTATATGTAGTCGAAGTGTTGAGGTGTGGTCAAGATATAGTAGGTGATGGGTGGCCGGGCCACAGGTCCGCCGCGCCCGCGATGGGGGCCGCTGCTGGAGTTCCGCCAGCACGCGCGTGGGACCTCTTTCTGGAGCCTGGGTGGAGGGGGAGGGAGCGCTGCTGCGGGATGCCATGCATCGCCCGGGGCGGTCAGCGTTTTTTGCCGGAGTGGGCTACAGGATAAGTGTTCTTATCTGCTACGCTAAAACCACCGACGCCCGAGGCCGACCCGCCAGTCTTCTCCCTTCCCGTCGCCCGCCGACCCCTCCGCCGTGCTGTTCCCCGTACCCGGCAGGAGGCCGCGATGGCGTCCGCTTCGCTTTTCCCATCCAACGCCTCGTCCGCGGCGCGTCCGTACGTGGTCACGCGACGGCGTTTGCACCGCGGGCACTTCGCCTACCTGCGCGGCCTCGCCGAAGGCCTGTCCGCCAGCCTGTTGCGGGATCGGTATCTGGCCGACGAGGAGGCGCCAGACGAGCACGAGGAGCCCATCCACCGCCTGGCCGGCTGGATCCGCGCCGAACTGGCGGCGGCCGCCGCGCGGGGTGGCGATTTCGCGCGGGCGCGGCTGCTGCGCCTGGATCTGGTCCCCGTCGCCGACCACCCCGTGCCTACGCTGGCGGCGTTCGTGCAGGCCAGGGGCCTCGAGGACGCCAGCGAGGCCGTTCAGCTCGCCGCCTGGGAGGCCGCTTGCGGCAGCGCGCTCGCGCGCGAGCGCCACCACACAAGGTTGCTGCACCGGCAGCTCGACGCGATCCATGCGCTCGAGGCCGTCATGCTGCGCCCGCCCGCCTGCGCGGACGGGGTCGAGGCGTGGATCACCGATGCGCTGGCGCAGCGGCTGATCGGCGCCGGCCTGCCGACCTTGGGCGCGTTGCACGCGCGCATGTCAACGGGTGGTGCCTGGTGGCGCGAACTGCGCGGGGTCGGCGTGCGCAAGGCCGAGGCCTTGCGGGCCTTCGTCGCGGCGCAAGCCGTCACCCTGGGCGCGCTGCCCGCGCCGGAGGCGGGCCATGCCAATAGCCGAGGGACTGAGGCCGATGCGCCGCGAGCCGAGGCGGACCTCGTCGGGCCGAGCCTGGTGCCTCTGGACCGTTTGTGGGTAAGTGCGAGCCTGGATGGCTCGGCCGGCCGTTTCCGGGCGGCGCCGGAGCGGTGTATGCTCGCCGCCAGCAATGACTTGCAGGCCGTCGAGGCCTGGCTGCGAACCAAGGCCAAGGGGCCGGCGCCAACCGTGCGCCGGGGTGTTAAAGGCGAAGCGGGGGAGGGCGATGCCGCGCGGCCGAACTGCACCGATCGGGCCTACCGCAAGGAGGTCGAGCGGCTGCTGTTGTGGGCCGTCGTCGAGCGCGGCAAGCCGCTGTCATCGCTGACCACCGAGGACGCGACCGCCTTCCGGGACTTCCTGCTGGCGCCGCCGCCGGGGTGGTGCGAAGCGCACCCCTACCCGCGCGGGCACCCCGCGTGGCGCCCGCTGCAGGGACCGCTATCGCCGCGCTCCGTCAGCTATGCGCTGGGCGTGCTGGCGAATCTGTTTGGCTTCCTCGTGGACCACGGTTACGTGACGGGAAACCCGTTCCGCGGTGTGGCGCCGCCCGGTCCGGTCGAATCCGGCCCCGATGCGGGGCGGGCGTTCACGCACGTCCAGTGGACCTTTATACAGACGCAACTGGCAGCGTTGCCGCCGGGTCTCGCCTCGGCGCGCTTGCAGATGGCCTTGCCGCTCTTGTACGACAGCGGGCTTCGCTTGTCCGAACTGGTGGCGGCGCGCACCGCGGATCTGGCTGCGGTCCGCCTGGCCCGGCCGCCGGAGTCGCCGGTCGAGGGGTGGATGCTGCGTGTGCGAGGGAAGGGCGGCCGCATGCGCGAGGCGCCGGTCGACTGCCGTTGGGTGCGCGGCCCGCTCGCGGATTGCCTGGTGAAACGGGGCCTGTCCGCCGATCCGCGCGCCGTGCCTGATGTGCCGTTGCTCGCACCGGCGGTTCCCGATGCCGCGCCGGAAGCAGGCATTGCCGCCAGTTCATTTCATCAGCAACTGAAGCGGTTCCTGCTGCGCTGCGCGCAGACGCTGGAAGCCACCGATCCGGGCGGGGCGGCGCTCTTGCGCCGGGCGTCCTGCCACTGGTGGCGGCACACGGCCATCAGCCACGCGCTCGATGCCGGGGTACCGCTGCAGGTCGTGCGTGAGAACGTGGGCCACATGTCGCTGTCGACCACCTCCCGCTACGTGCGGGTCGAAGCCGCGCGTCGGCTAGCGGCCATGCAGCAATTGTGGGGCCGATAGCGGCTGTTACATTTTGTTACTTGTGCGCTGCGGCATGGATTTTTGCGAGCGCCCAGTAGACCAGCATAGGCGATACGGTCAACAATTACAAATTAATGCCGCAAAGAGCACTTTAATTGGCGAGAATGAGGCTCGCGTGCGGGTTTATCCGTAGTCGAACACGCCTGCAGCGCTTCGGTAAGCATTCGCGCCCAACGAGCCGGCGTTGGGTTGGCTCCCGGCAAAATCGCGCCCTACAGGTGTCCTACGCGATTACTAAAATGAAAAGTGTAGCTTGATGCTCTATTTAGGTGTTCAATGCAACACGTTTAGAAAAATCAAGCATTTGTTTTTCGCCGGCGGCTGGTGCAGGATGCACTCACACACAGCCTGCGACCGACCCGATCGGCGCACTTCCACCCCAGAGCCAAAGTTAGCACCCTCGCCGTTTCATGCTGCATTGCATCAAGCCTGGCAGCAATGGCGAGTGGGGCAGCGTTTGCCCAAAATTTGGAGGTTAATTATGAGGCACTTTAGCGATGACCCCTCGTCCCATGGGCGGGCCGCCATGTCCGCGAAGGAATCGGTACGGGGTCGAGCGCGCAAGTTTCCATTCGACGGAGTGGCTGACTTGATCCATGCGCTGCCAAGGCATCGGGACAAGGTCCTCTTCGCGGTTCTCGTCGCAAGCGGCGCTCGCTTGCTGGAAGCGCGGCTGCTGCTGATGGGGGACGCAGAAAAAGCAACAACCCGTCTGATCAACTTTCCCCATCGCTGGGCGGCGGATTAGCAAGCGTCGTCCGGGGATTCACCGTGTCTTCGGGCCCCATGCAGCGCACCGACCGATTCGCATTGTCGCAAATGGCGATACCGCCTTCGCGCAGATGGTTCGGCTCAAACATATGAAGTCCGACTCGAACACTTTCGAGGGGGAAACATGTACAAGCACGTGACCTTGCTGATCGACCATTCGGGCGACGCGACGAGATGGAAACTGCTTGGGCCAGATGGTCAACCGTTTCTGGCATTTGACCTATTCGTCAAGGCGATACGGGCGCTAAGGCTGAACACGCGAAAGAACTATTGTAGGCATCTGGCCGAGTTCATCGACTATTTGATCGAAGCCCAATGGGTACTGGCCAGAGGCGGCTTGCTCACCAGGTCTCAATTGACCGAGGTTATCGAGGCATACGGCGAGTACCTGCTCCTTGGTACAGGCGCCGCCAAGGACGCTGCCAAGAAGATCGCGGAGACGATGCCGCCATCTTGCTTGAATTGCCCCGCGAGTCTGATGCCCAAAAAGGCGGCCATTCGTCGGTGGCTAAAGCTATCCAACGCTTATGGTCGAGAGGTGGAAATGCTGGCGATGCTCAATGATGGAAATGCAGCCACACACCAAGAGCCGCCACTGCTGCCAGAGGTCGGCACGCGACGTCCGTTACCGGAGTATGAAAAGAGAGCCTTGCGGGCAAAGTCCATGCTCGCGGGCGTGATTGCCGGCGGACCTCGGTTCATTGAAGCCGTGCCGCTCGGAAAAGACGTAGCCCAAACGTTCGAAGCGAGTCGTGCTTTTCCCTACGACAAGGTCATCGACTTCGTTGATGCGTTTCCAACGTATCGGGATCGCTGCCACTATGCGCTTCTGGCGGCCTCGGGGTGTCGAGGCAGCGAAGGGCGGCAGATCCTCATCGATGACATCAACATGGAAGACGCTACCGTTGCATTGGTCGATCCAAGCAGTCGGCCGGCTGATACGAGTTATTGCCGTCTGTCGTCCGAGGAGCGAGAGCTGTTGGCATGGAAGGGCCGGGCCACAGACCTGACGCTGCTTATCGAGCCCTTTCGCTCGCTCTTCTTCGAATGCCTCGAACAATATTTGAATCGTGAGTATATCGATCACGGTAGGCATAGCTTCCTTTTTCAGTACTCCAACCGACGCACTATCGGGGCTCCCTATTATTTGTTCGACAGCAAGGAACGAATTCAGCGATTTCACCAAGCGCTAAAAAAAGTGGGCGTCGTGCTGCCCCGCAATACTGCGGAACATTCGTTACGGCACATGTATGGATGCTACCTGGTGAATTATTTTCCTCGTTCCGACGGAAGCTTCGGACTCCCACTTTCGATAGTGATGCAGTTGATGGGGCACGCCAACATCGAAATTACGAAGAAATATGCCGTAATCGATGAGACCCTCAAGCAGCTTGAGGTGGCACATGCCAATGAGGTTATCTTCGGAAATGGAACGCCGGTCAGTCTGCTGGAACTGAAACTGGCTGCGCTAACCGCAGAGGCCGAACGGGTGATACGGGAGCTCGAACAGCGGCGTGTGGCAGCTTGACGTATGGACACGGTGCGACGCGGTCACACCGTACTACGGCATTCAATAGGGGGGCACTAGTGTCCGACCCCATGCAACTTGAGGGAGCAGCCCAGAATGATCAATTTGACCGTCGACCAAGTCGTATTCAACCGAACCGGGAGCGCATTGCATGAGGACGTATGTAGCGCATTGCGTGCGGCCTCCAGCGCGATACTGGACGCGCTGCAGCTCGACCGGGCCGAGCTCGGGTCCGTCACAACGAAAACTAACCTCCGCGCCGCATTCCCCAAGTTTGTCGAAGGCCGTGTCCTCGCGGATGAGCGACGTTGCTTTGGGGTCGAGTACGTAGAAACGGCGTATGCGATGTATGAAGGTGGCTATGCAGCAGTTACGGAGGATCATTTTCG
Organism: Cupriavidus sp. MPR-AND1C; assembly: GCF_058809705.1. Lineage (NCBI taxonomy): Bacteria > Pseudomonadati > Pseudomonadota > Betaproteobacteria > Burkholderiales > Burkholderiaceae > Cupriavidus > Cupriavidus sp. MPR-AND1C. The sequence continues at coordinate 158,702 of NZ_JBXASU010000005.1, forward strand.
CGCTCTGATGTTTCCTGATGGTTCAGGTGAGTTCTCTTACAAGAGGGCCTACGCTCAGACCATACGCACGGGTGCAGGAGTTTTTCTCGTGGCGCTCCACTGCTTGGGAGCGATCACGTTGCCTGTTAGCTTTAGCTGGCCTTCGCTACGCGAAGACCGAGGTGGTCGACGTATCGAGATAGGGAAGTTTGTATGCTCCGAGCTGTTAGACCTCATACGCTCAATCGACTCGCAAGAGTTGGAATCGAAGATCCCAGCATTTGATGTCCTCGGAAGTTCGAAGAAACGCAGAGAATGGTTTCTTTCCTATGGCACGAAGGCGATCCTGGCCACAGGCTGGCAAACACCGGAAGATGTGAATCTAGAGGATTTGATGGCGATCAAGGCGAAAGAAAAGACCTTGGGCGTCCATATTCAACATGTCTATAGGACATTATTGGATGTTCTTGTGCGTGCCTTTGGGGACCGTGTCAGCGTAACCCCAGAAATTTGGGGGCGCGCACTCGAAAGTCGCGTGCATTGTCTGCCTGATTTAGACATTAAAGACGGTGGGATCGATCTCATTGACATCTTAGAAGAGTTGCTTGACTCTCAGGTCGCAATGTTTACTCCGGAAAAGATGATTAAAAACATTAAAGGAATTCCGGGGATTGATGTGGATGTAAGGCGAGTCGGTAAGGTATGGATCGATATTGAGAATCTGTACATAAAGAAAATATCGAGAGAGAATTACAAGTCAATAAAAAATATTCTTTCATGGTGGAACTGCTATCTCTTCTATTATCTCCCAGTCTGGTTCGATAGGCATGGGGACACCACTCTTGCTTTTCCCGGCACACCCGCGCTCTTGGCAAGATCGCGAGCGTTCTTCGTGTCGCGCTTGCTTGACGTGGACCACGATGTCCCTATGACTTTCCTTGAGTTCATGGACATCATTCGCAGGCATCGAGGCTGGGTCAACAATAGCTACTATGCGTTGCTCAAGAACCTGGAAGCGTTCTTCGCTTTCATCGAAGATTATGCTGAAGAGTTAGAGAATTGTTCCGGATTCACGCAGCCGATAGCTTCTCACGATTTTCCGCGGACCACGAAATACAAGGTGACAACGAAGCGGCCAATTCCGAAGTGCTTCTTTAAGGTTTATATTATCTATCACGAAACCATCCTTCATTTTCTTAACGCGGTATTGCAGGGTGTTTTGTGTGGGGAGATTTCCTCGGAAGCAGTCCAGAAGATGACGCGTGACGAGGTTATCGATGCGTTTGCGTGGTCAAGTACCCTAGGGTTCGTCCCGGTCCTGGCTGGCGGGAAGTCTGTCATTCCGCTGCGCTTCATTCCTAATGTTATCGATGCCGATTGGAGGGATATCAAAGGGAAAGGCCGCTTGTATGTGCCTCATCCTCACGGGCTTATCCAGAACCTGGCAGCGCTTCATGCGGGCGCGCGTGGAAACCATTTGCAATGGCTGGATCGCAGAAGTTTTGATCGGCATGCAAGCGACGATGGTGGAGGAATCACTTTGCTCTATCTCAACACCGATAAGGTCCAATCCAGCGGCCTGACGGTACACGTGCATCGCCGCGTCATCGAGTTGCTGCGCAGCCAGCGCAAATGGGTGGAACTCATTGATGCACCTGAATTTCAAACCGAACATTATTACAACAACGAGCCGAAAACGAAGTGGCCAAAGATTCTGCCGCTGTTCGCTTACAAGGCCGATGGGGCGCCGCATCTGGACGAGGTTTACGCCAAATCGTGGAAGCGCATGTTGCTCGGACTTGAGGGACTCTTGCCCCAGCTAACCGAGTATGGGAAGGTCCGTAGCCTCCTGCGCTTATTGCCGAAGAATGTCCACATCACCGATCCGAACATTGAGGAAAAGCTCAAACAGTATGGTGCGAGCCAAAAAGTTGTCTGTGAGCTACGGGTGAGTACCGAGATTACCCCACACAGTGCCAGAGCCACGGTCATCTCGGAGGCCCGGACCTTTCTCACGCCTGATCTGATCGGGACCTACCTCACCGGCCAAACTGAGCCGGTCGTCATCTACTACATGCGACCGGATGCCGATTCCATACGGCAGGCGGAAGCCTACCAAGGCCAACACATCAGAGACGCGGTGATACGCGACATTGCCGAGCCCGCAATTCGGGGCAAAGGAGCTTCCTCGGCATTGATCCAGGCAGACCACGTGAACTCGAACTTGTCGAGAAGTCTCCGCAGCAACCCGAACGAGACGATTGAATGCTACGGCTGTATGAGCATTACGTTCTCAAAGCCTGAAAGGGATGGCATTGACGTCTGGCAAGAAACGATGGGTGAAGGCGCTGCTGCCAATAAAACTGAGATCTGTCCATTCGGCAACAACTGCCCGCCTGAGATCATCAAGGAACTGAAAGGCCGGCGTAGGTGTGGGCTGTGCCGCTATGCCATGCGATGCATTGACCATCTCCCGGCGATCCATGCCAAGCAGCGGCAGCTTTCCGAACAGGTCGACACGCTGGAGGCATCCATTGAGCTCGAGCGGAGTACGGTTGGGGGGCGCAGGTCGGAAGACGAGATCGAGTTGCTGGAACAGGAGGCTGCGGATCTCTGCGAAGAGCTGGCGGGGTGGATTCTCAATGGTGAGGTACTCGAAGGTGAGCGCAAGCGAATTGCGGAGGGTGAGGATACGCGTCGGTGGATTGTGCAAAAGCCCGAGATCATCGAGAAGAAGCTTCAACGGTGCGTTGGGCCCAATTGCCAGACAGCCTACTTATTGGCTCGCCTCGGTGAGTGCTTGCAATACCCGACGATGGAGAACGAGGAAGTCCGGGCGCGCTTCGATTTGCTCAGACGAAGGCTCCTGTGTGAGCGGGGAAATCTGCAGGAAGCGCTAGCCTTAAACGTGCCGCCTGATCCTGCGTCCGAATGTGCCGGCATTCTGCGCTGGATCGTAGACTCCTGCGGCCTGAGTCTGGCACAAGTTGCAGAATTGCTTGATGGAGCCCACCTGAGTCGCCTTCCTGAGCCAACCTTCAAAATCTTGGGCTACGAGGCGAACGATGGCGAGATTGATGACTGAAAGTCGGTTTTCCCCGTGGCAGGATAGATGTCAGACAGCGCGCGAGACACTCATCGATCAGGAGCTCTTACGCTTGGAAGGAAAAGGGATGCGCTTCGAGTATGTGACGGCGCTCGCCGAGTACATTGCGGAGCGCCTATCCATTCGTGAGCAAAAATGTTGTGTGCCCAGCACGCTGCTTCGGAATTCTCGCTATCGTCCAAAGCTCGACGACTACATTGGCAATCCGCAGAGTGGTAAGAAAAGAGGGGGGGCGACGGCTGTCGTTCGCGGCCAGACGGCCCGGCCGCTGGAAGCAAAGAAGGAGGAGCTCCAGGTCGCAAATCTTCGCCGGGAGAACGAGCGCCTTAGGCTCTACAACGCCACACTGGAAAAGACCGTCTCGGGCTTTAAGCAGCAGGCACAGCGCATTGCGGGCAAGCCCGAGGTGGCTCAGTCGGAATCCGTGGCAGGCATTAGCGCTGAGTCTGTGTATGAGCGAAAGTTTGTCATGACTTGCCACGTGTTGGGACGGGTGCTGGATCAACTGCCGGCAATTCTGAATGTGGATCTGGAAGCCGGGCGCATCATCGACAAGTCCGATCGCAGGAATGGTCTCATTGCCGAGGGGGATATGGCCGAACCGTTCATCGAGTGGCGCAAGCAATCAAAGAGGAGGTCGGCATGAGCAGCGGCAAAGAAATAGGGGACGGCTACGCCGAAACCCTCAGTGAATTTCTGCGCAGCGATTGCGAGGTGCCGATCTCTCAAGCGGGACGCGTGAACATCAGCGAACTCGCTAGAGTGACTGGAATTCCGAAGTGTTCGTTCTATCAAAACTCGAGCATCCGGAGAATTCTCTCAGAGTCTATGGCTCGCCCGATCGAGGTGCAAGGCGGGAAGAATAGCCCCCAAGAATGCTCCGACGTTGGCGCGTCTTCGACGCGCGCCATGGAGTCGCTGGAACGTCGGGCGAATCATCTTGAGAAGCACAACGCTGTACTCGTTGCTGAGAACGAGCAACTGCGGAGAGAAGTGCGCGCGCTGCGGCTCGCGCTAGGGAGGCAGGACATGATGATAGAAACGGGACGGAAGGTGCATATTCCAATCCAGGAGGCGCGATGAGCGCGTCCACCTTGGCGCCGATTGCGGTGCGAGTGCGTGTCAAGAAGCTGTTCAGTGTCCTGCCGAACGGAGCCTTCATTGCCGGCGGTGAGGACGAAAACTGCGAATCGATTCGGGTACTGGTGGGCCCGCACAGCGAGGCTTGCACGCCCTTTGCAGGTGAGACATGGGAGTTCTCGGGGCACTTTCGGGTACACCCTCAGTATGGAAACCAATTTCACGCATCGTGCGGGGCACGCCCGCTGTTCCCGCAAGCGAATCTGCTTCATCACTATCTCGCCGAACACCCCGACTTCGTTGGGATCGGGCCTGCAAGTGCCAGAAAGCTCTGCGAGCATTTCGGAGAGCGCATTTACACGGTCCTGGATCAAGGCGATGTACCTACTCTTTGCCCAATACTGTCGCCGAAGGTTGCTCACCAATTGGTTCATATGTGGCGTGAGAAGCGAGAGGAAGCGTCAACCATAGAGTTTCTGGATGGACGCGGTGTCGACTGGCGGCTCGCCACCAAGCTTCACAAGGTATGGGGCGCCAACGTCCCGGCCGTCTTAGCGGAGAACCCGTACCGCCTTTTGGCCGTTGCTGATTGGAAGGCCGTGGATGGGCTTGCGCAGCGCTTTGGCGTTGCACATGACGACCCGCGTCGGTTGGTGGGTGCAGTGGAGGCGTGCCTGTACGCCAGGCTGAGTGGTGGGCATACGCTCACAGGGATCGAAAGCCTTGAGCGCTCGCTCAGAAGACTAATCGACCGACGCTCGATCGGCAAGGCGATTCAGGAAGCGCTTGTGGTGGGTGCTGCGAAGCAGCCGATGGAAGGTGCATTTCAGCCAGCAGGAGCGTGGGCGTTGGAGTTCGGTCTCGCACGGCGGTTGCGCTCGCTACTGGATGCGCTCGAGCACCGGGCGGACTTTCCTGTCGAGGATTTAAGAATGATGGAGAATGCGATTCGGTCGGCCGAGGTGCAGCAGGGATTTTCGTTCAGTGCTGAGCAAAAGGCCGGCATCTTGTCGCCCTTTCAGCATCGGATCTCACTCTTGCTAGGGGGGGCCGGGGTCGGAAAGACTTCAGTGCTCAGAGGGGTGGTGGGAGTGGCGCATTGCTTGGAGCAAGGCGTCATCCAGCTTGCGGTAGCTGGCCGTGCGGCAAGGCGTCTGGAACTCGCGTCGGGGCATGAAGCCATGACGCTGGCGAAGTTTCTCTGGTCGGTGCGTTCGGGCAGAGTTGTCGTCCCCACTGGTTCCCTTGTGATCGTTGACGAGGCTTCAATGTTGGACCTTTCGTCGGCGTTTCGGCTGCTCCAGCTTCTTCCGGACACTACACGAATCTTGCTGGTCGGCGACGCCTTGCAACTTCCACCAGTTGGATTCGGCCTGGTTTTACATTGTCTGAAGGAAAGCAGGGTGATACCAACTAGTGAATTGAAGGCTGTGCACCGCCAAGCCGGTCAGTCGGGAATTCCGGCCGCGGCTGAAGCCGTGCGCCACCATCGCATGCCGGACTTCGTTCGGTATGAAGGCAAACACGACGGAGTTAGCCTCCTCGATTGCTGTGGGGATGATTTGATGCCGTTGCTTTACGACATTCAGCACCAATGGGAGGGGGAGGAGTACGCCATACTTGCTCCCTTGCGCAATGGCCCATTCGGAGTGAAGTTGATCAACGCTGCTTGTCACGCGATGAAGAACGGCGGCGACATGGCGGGTGGCTTCTTTGTGGGAGAACCAATCATGCACGTGATCAATGATTATGAGCGATTGCTGATGAACGGCGCCCTCGGACGAGTTTTATCGGTGGAGAAGGACGGCGCATTAACTGCCGAGTTCGAGGGGAAAGTTCACAGATTCGCGGCGCGCGATGTGCCAGGCCGTATTGAACTAGCCTATGCAATGACGGTCCACAAAGCCCAGGGCTCCCAGTTCTCCAGGGTGATTGTGGTGACAGGTTCGACCAAGGCCTTTGACCAAGCAATAGTCTATACGGCGATGACTCGCGGCATCAGGCAGGTCGTATTTGTTGGCGACCGCCAGATGTTGAGAAGGGCTATAGAAGCGCCGGCAAGGGGCGCGCAACGACAGGTTGCATTGACCCAATTCCTGACTGAGGCCCTACCCATCACGGCCAGATGAATGACTCTTGGCCGTTGCAATGAAGCGAGAACGCTTTTGATTAGCACGAGGACCATCGGAGATGCACCATGGGCGCGACAAATGATGTCTACTTTGCCGGACGGGTATTTGGCAGACGCGAGCAGGATGGCTACCGCTTCTTTCTATGGGTGGATGTACTGATCGGTGAGATCACTGGTGCCGGGACTGGGACGTCCTTCGCTTCCCTGCACGCCGAACCTGCTGACGGAGCATTCTTGTGCCGCCTCAAAGGCGGATGGCTCTTCGTGACTGGAACGAAAGGCCATGCTCTGCGGCGCAACACCTTTTGGGATGACACACCTGACGCTGAGGCAAACGCGCAGGCGCTGCAAGCGCTTGGCTGCGAAGTGTTGACTCTTGACGAGGGCAATGCTCGCGTGCGAGCAGACGGTATTCCCGTTCACTCGGTCACGGGCGAGGAAAAGCGCCGAACTGAAGGCTTGGCGCGGTGTGGCAACAACGTCTAGGAAATATTAGGGGAAGGACATGCCTAATTCTGTGCCTCAAGCTGCTCTTGGGGCGGTGCTTAACGATTCGAGTGCGACATCGCGACCGGCGACGTGTGCTTTCCCGAAGATTCTCTGGCACTCTGGAGAGCCGTGGGCATTCGCCAATGATTGGGCCATCGGGAAAGATGCGCGCAGTCCGTCGACCATCCGGGCCCGTATTCGGCATCTCGGCCAGTTTGCATACTGGCTAGATTCAAAAGGGCTGGACTGGCGCCATTTCCCTCAAGGTGCAAACGATAGCTCGTTGGCATTGTATCGAGACGAACTTCACGCGCAATTTAGACAGGGGGCGTTGACGTGCCACAACGCTGAGGTACGGTGGCGCGTCGTCGTTCAGTTTTACCGATACGCCCGCGGGTGCGGCGTTGTGGAAGACCATCCCTCGTTGCACACCCGCGGTCCGCTGGTACGTCATCTGGCTACTTACGAGACCCGAACCCCACCAATCGCGCGCGACCCGGTTCCAAGCACCACGTCGCCACCGATGCCAACGGCACGCCGATCGCGGTCATCCTGACCGGCGCGAACCGCAACGACATAACCCAGCTCTTGCCCTTGATCGAAGCGATTCCGGCTATCCGGGGTTGCCGAGGTCGCCCCTTGCGCAAGCCTGGCCGAACTACGCCGACCGTGCGTACGATCACGACAAGTACCGTCGACCGCTTCATGCTGCCGGCATCCCCACTTCGATCGCGCGGCGTGGCCAGCCCCACGGCAGTGGACTCGGCAAGATCCGCTGGGTTGTCGAGCGCACGCATGCCTGGCTTCACGCATTCCGCCGTCTGCGCACCCGTTTCGAGCGTCGCGCCGACATTCATGAAGGCTTCCTCAAGCTGGCCTGTTGCCTCATTTGCTGGCGCACCCTACAGCGTGAGGAAAGTTCATTTTGAAATGAGTTCTAAGTCAGGCCCATTCGAGCGCGGCGAGGTCAATGGGTTCCTTGCTGCAAGGCGCGCGGCGGGGATTAACTCTGCGTTGTATTGTCCGTTGATTGCCTCGGCTAGGGCATTGTTGCGGAATCGCCCTTGCTTGCCCACCGAGGGGCGATACGCGCCTCGGCCAGACACGCTGTGAAGCGAATGCTTACGTATTGCGGCGAGCTGTGATCCGAATGGCAAGCGATCACGTTGCCGCGCCCAGGCAGGCGGGCGCACAGAGCTTGCCCCCGTGCATCGAGCATGAAGTCCGTTCGCATTGAACAGCTTACCCACCCCACGATGTGCCTGGGCGGGGTTAGGTTGCAGGTGGTAAGGCAGCAGCTAGCGGTTAGTGTGATGGCGATGTCACTTGATCGATTTTGTACAAGAAACGAATCACTGCGCAGTAGGGGTTCTGCGCCCATTTTGCTGACGTTGTGAGATGCCTACGGGCGCACAATGGGGCGTTGACCCAAGCGTGCATTTGAGTGCATACTAGCCCCGTGTGCAACCGATTGATTCGATTGAGTTTTCACTCACTCACACGGTTGTCGGCTCGCTTTTTCCCTATATAACGGTTCGAATCGTGTAGGGCGGACCATTTTCTCCCGCATTCCCCAGCATTCCCCATCGCTCAGAGGGGCCATCGTCGCATCGCGAACTCAGGCGAGGTGCTGCCTATGGCTGACAGTCCGGTCTAATATTTCGGGGCTGCCGTGGCTTTTTCTGGCTCGGCGCGTTTCCCGAGGCTATTCCCATGGCGAAGTTCAACACAGGTGCGGGCAGGAAGCTGCGTTACTGGCTGGCCGGTGGCGCGTGCCTGTTGATGCTGGCCGCCATTGCACGCCATGTCTTGTTCCTGGTGGTCGAGGAGGATGCGTTCGAGCCCAAGCCGGCCGGCGCGGCCGGTGCGATGACGCCGGATCGCCTGGGCGTCGCATCGCGCCAGTTCGCGTTTGCCAGCGGCGCGCGCATGCTGCGCGCCTCCTGCGTCCTGGCGCAGGGCGGCGACGCCCCCGCCTTGCTGATCTACCACGGCGACGAGGAAAACTTGTCGGACTGGGCCAGCGCGCAGGCGCTGCTCTACCGCGACGGGATCTCGTCCTGCGTGTTCGACTACAGCGGCTATGGCGCTAGCAGCGGCAAGCCCGGCGTGGTCAACCTGCATGAGGACGGCCTGGCCGCATATGGGCAGTTCCTCGCCATGACGCCGCGAGCCAGCCGGCGCTATGTGATGGGTTTTTCGCTGGGTTCCGGGGTGCTGCTGGATGTGATCTCCGCCTTGCGCCCGGCGCCCGCTGGCCTGGTGATTGCCGCTGGCTTCACGTCCGCACGCGAGGCGGCGGTGCTGACCGGGCGGGTGCCGGAGTGGATAGCCAGGCTGCTTCCCGAGCCGTGGGACAACGAGGATCAATTGCGAAAATCAAGGCTGCCGCTGCTGCTTGTGCACAGCCGCGCGGACGAGGTGATTCCCTTCGCGCATGCCGAGCGGCTGGAGCGCGCGGCCTGCGGTCCTCGCCGGCTGGTGGCGCTGTCGGCGCTGCCGCACGATGCGGCGATCCAGTCGGAGCGCCAGGAAGCGTTCTGGGCGCCTATCGTCGCCTATCTGCGCTCGGGCCGACTGGCCGGGGAGGGCGCCGAATAGGCCGCGCGCACGCCGTGCCGCCGGGGGGGGCACGAAAAAGGGGCGTCGGCCAAAGCCGCACGCCCCTTTTTAGCGATGGCCGCCGTGAGAGGCGGCCGCGCCGGTATTACGCTTCTTCGGGCAGGCTCGCGCCTACGGTATTGAAGCCGGCGTCCACGTAGGTGATCTCGCCGGTCACGCCGCTGGACAGGTCCGACAGCAGGAAGGCGGCCACGTTGCCAACCTCGTCGATGGTCACATTGCGGCGCAGCGGCGCTGCCTCCTCGATGTGGCCCAGCAGCTTGCCGAAGCCCTTGATGCCGGAAGCGGCCAGGGTCTTGATCGGGCCTGCGGAAATGCCGTTGGCACGAATGCCGCGCGGGCCCACCGAAGCGGCCAGGTAGCGCACGCTGGCTTCCAGCGATGCCTTGGCCAGGCCCATGGTGTTGTAGTTCGGGACCACGCGCTGCGCGCCGAGGTAGGTCAGCGTCAGCAGCGAGGCCTTGTCAGACAGCATGGGCAAGGCGGCCTTGGCCAGAGCGGGGAAGCTGTAGGCCGAGATGTCGTGCGCCACACGGAAGGACTCGCGCGAAAGACCTTCCAGGAAGTCGCCAGCGATGGCCTCGCGCGGCGCGAAGCCGATCGAGTGCACCAGGCCATCGAGCTTGTCCCAGCTCTGGCCGAGCCCGGCGAAGGTGGCGGCAATCTGTTCGTCGTCGCCAACGTCGCATTCGAATACCAGGCTGCTGCCGAATTCCTTGGCAAAGTCGTTGATGCGGTCCTTGAACCGTTCGCCGACATAGGTGAAGGCTAGCTCGGCGCCTTCGCGCTTGCAGGCGGTTGCGATGCCGTAGGCGATCGAGCGATTGGACAGCAAGCCGGTGATCAGGATTCGCTTACCTGCGAGAAATCCCATAACTTCTCCAATGATGTTCGAGGTGGACGGGCACGTTTCGTGCAACGGCGTCCGGGCTGCGGCGCGCACCGCGCGGCGGCTGCTTTGCAGCAGGCTGACGACCGGCAAAACAGCGGTGCCGCATACTGGAATGTCCGGATGGCTGGATGCCGGCCGAACCCATGTAAAATTGTCTCATAACTTGACCGCGCCGCCGAAGGCTGCGGACGATCCGATTCAGGTGGAGGACCCAAACCGGATGCATATTCGCGCACGTAGACCGCTTCAGGCGGCATGGCAGCGCTTCCGCACATTTGCGGCGCTGGGCTGTGGATTCGTAGCCCTGTGTACCGCGGGTTTTCCCTTGTCGGCTGGAGCCGCCCATGGCTTCGCACAGTATGGCGGCCTCAAGTATCCCGCCGATTTCACCCATTTCGACTACGCCAACCCGGACGCGCCACGCGGCGGCACGCTGACGCTCGCCAACCCGGACCGCCGCACCAGCTTCGACAAGTTCAACCCGTTCACGCTCAAGGGTACCTCCGCCCCGGGCGTGAACACGCTGATGTTCGAGTCGCTGTTGATTGCCAGTAGCGATGAAACCGCCAGCGCCTATGGCTTGCTGGCGGACGACGTGACCGTGGCGCCGGACGAACTGTCCGTTACCTTCCACATCCGGCCGCAGGCGCGCTTCAGCAACGGCGATCCTGTGCTGGCCAGCGACGTCAAATACTCCTACGACATGCTGATGAGCAAGGCATCCAGCCCTGGCTACCGCAGCATGTGCACCGACGTGAAAGCCGTCACGGTGGTGGATTCGCGCACGGTACGGTTCGATTTCAGGCAGCGCAACATCGAGCTGCCGCTGATCGTTGGCTCCTTGCCGGTCTTCTCCAGGAAATGGACCGCCACGGTGTCGTTCGACAAGCTGACCTTCGAGGATCCGGTGGCCAGTGGGCCCTACCTGATCGAGCGCTACGATGCCGGACGCGGCATCACCTTCAAGCGCGATCCGTCGTACTGGGGCAAGGACCTGGCGGTGCGCCGCGGCACGTTCAACTTCGACCGGGTGGTCTATCGCCTGTACAAGGACGAGACAGCCAAGCTCGAAGCCTTCAAGGCTGGCGAGTTCGATGCGATCGTCGAGTACAAGGCCAAGAGCTGGGCTAAGAGTTATGAGGGCAAGCGCTTTTCCAACGGCGAACTGATCAAGACCGATTTTCCGCACCGCAACGGAGCCGGCATGCAGGGCTTCGTCATGAATATGCGCAAGCCGATGTTCCAGGACGTGCGGGTGCGGCAGGCCCTGATCCTGGCGCTGGATTTCGAGTGGCTCAATCGCCAGCTGTTCTATGGCGCGTATCGCCGCCTCGATAGCTGGTTCTCCAACAGTGAGCTGGCCGCCAGCGCCACGTTCGACGGCCGTCCCGGCCCCGGCGAGCTGGAACTGCTGGAGCCGCTGCGCGCGCAGCTGGCGCCCGAGGTATTTGGCCCCATCGTGGCGATGCCCACCACCAATCCGCCGCGTTCGCTGCGCGACAACCTGCGCGATGCGCGCCGGCTGCTGGCCCAGGCCGGCTGGACCTTCGAGGATGGTGCACTGCGCAATGCCAAGGGCGAGCCCTTTGTCTTCGAGTTCCTGGACGACGGCGGGGCCATGAGCCGCGTCATCACCACCTACGTGCGCAACCTGGAGAAGCTGGGCATCGAGGTGAACCAGCGCACCACCGATTTCGCGCTGTACCAGAAGCGGCTGGAAGACTTCGACTTTGACATGGTGTCGATCCGTTTCCCGGATTCGCAGAGCCCGGGCAACGAGCTGCGCGACCGCTTCAACAGCGAGGCGGCGGGCACGCCCGGCTCGGACAATCTGTTTGGCCTGAAATCGCCGGCGATCGACCGCTTGGTGGACAATGTCCTGCACGCCCATACTCGCGAAGAACTGGTCAATGCCGGGCGCGCGCTGGACCGCGTGCTGATGCACGGCTACTACATTGTGCCCAACTGGTATAGCGCGTCGCATCGGGTGGCATACCGAAAAGAGCTGGTCTATCCGCAGCGCCTGCCGTACTACTACACGGCGGAAGGCTGGATCCTGAGCAACTGGTGGCGTGCCGATGCCAAGCCAGCCGCTCAATAAGCGCGACAAGGAAACAAGATGCTCGCCTATCTGCTCAAGCGCGTACTGTTGATGATCCCGACCCTGCTCGGCGTCATTACGCTGACGTTTGCGGTGATCCAGTTCGTGCCGGGAGGCCCGGTCGAACAAATGATGCTGGAGCTCAAGGGGCGAGGTGGCGGTGGCGGCGAGGCCAGCGGCGGCGGCGCGGAGTATCGCGGCCGGCGCGGCGTTGACCCCGACAAGATCAAGGAAATCCAGGCCTTGTACGGCTTCGACAAGCCGCCGCTGGAGCGCTATTTCATGATGCTCAAGCGCTTCGCCCGGTTTGATCTGGGGCAGAGCTATTTTCAGCACCGCAGCGTGTGGGAGCTGGTGAAGTCGAAGATGCCGGTCTCTGTCAGCCTGGGCCTGTGGACGTTCTTCCTGACCTACCTGATATCGGTGCCGCTCGGCATATCCAAGGCGATCCGGGCGGGCAGCCGCTTCGATGTCGTGACCAGCATGGTGGTGCTGGTGGGTTATGCCATTCCAGGCTTCGTGCTGGGCGTGTTGCTGTTGGTGCTGTTCGGAGGCGGCACCTTCGTGCAGTGGTTCCCCTTGCGCGGCCTCACGTCGGACAACTGGGACCAGCTCACGCTGATGGGCAAGGTGATGGATTACCTGTGGCACCTCGTGCTGCCGATCACCGCCTCGGTGGTGGGCAGCTTCGCGGTCGTCACTATGCTGACCAAGAACGCGTTCCTGGAGGAGATCCGCAAGCAGTACGTCCTGACCGCCCGCGCCAAGGGGCTGGCGGAGCGCCGCGTGCTCTGGAAACACGTCTTCCGTAACGCGCTGATTCCGCTCGTGACCGGTTTCCCGGCTGCCTTCATCGGCGCTTTCTTCACCGGCTCCCTGCTGATCGAAACCCTGTTTTCGCTCGACGGGCTTGGCCTGCTGTCCTACGAGGCGGTGCTGCGGCGGGATTATCCTGTTGTGCTGGGCACGCTCTACCTGTTCACCTTGATCGGCCTGGTGACGCGGCTGATCTCCGACGTTTGCTATGTGATGGTTGACCCGCGCATCCACTTCGAGGCGGTGCACCGATGAAATTCAGCTCGCGCGCGCTCCCCAACGGGCTGCCGCATTCCCTGTCGCCGCGCCAGCGCGCCTGGCAGCGCTTTCGCCGCAATCGCCTGGGCTACTGGAGCCTGATCCTCTTCGTCGCCATTTTCCTGCTGAGCATGGTCGCCGAGACCTTGTCCAGCGATCGGCCGCTGGTGGTGAAGTACAAGGGCGAGTGGTATTTCCCCATCGTCAAGACCTATGCCGAGAGCACCTTCGACGGGGACTTTCCCACCAAGGCGGACTATCTCGATCCGTTTATCCGCGACCGCATCACCAGCAACGGCAATTTCGCCATCTTCCCGCCCAACCGGTACTCGTACGACTCGATCAACTATTTCTCCAAGGAGCCAAATCCGGCGCCGCCTTCCGCGGAGAACTGGCTGGGCACCGATGACCGCGGGCGCGATGTGCTGGCGCGGCTGCTTTATGGGTTCCGCGTTTCGGTGCTGTTCAGCCTGGCGCTGACGTTGATCGGCGTGGTGATCGGCACCTTGACGGGCGCGCTGATGGGTTTCTTCGGCGGGCGCTTCGACCTGATCTCGCAGCGCGCCATTGAGATCTGGAGCTCGATGCCCGAGCTCTACCTGCTGATCATCTTCGCGTCCATTTTCACGCCGAGCCTGGCGCTGTTGATCATCCTGCTTTCGCTGTTCGGCTGGATGGGCTTGTCCGACTACGTGCGCGCCGAGTTCTATCGCAACCGCTCGCTCGACTACGTCAAGGCGGCGAGGGCGCTGGGACTGTCCAATGTGCAGATCATGTGGCGCCATATCCTGCCCAACAGCCTGACACCGGTCATCACCTTCCTGCCATTTCGCATGAGTGCGGCCATCCTGGCCCTGACCAGCCTCGACTTCCTCGGCCTTGGCGTGCCACCCACCACGCCGAGCCTGGGCGAGCTGCTGGCGCAAGGCAAGGCCAACCTCGATGCCTGGTGGATCTCCCTGTCGACCTTTGCCGTACTAGTGGTGACGCTGCTGCTGCTGACGTTCATGGGCGATGCGCTGCGCGACGCCTTTGATACGCGCCTGGGCCTGGCCCAGCTGCGCGGCCGTGTCGAGCCGAAGGCGCCAGAGGGTTCTCCCGCGGCCGAGGCGGCGTCATGAGCGCAATGCAACAAGCCACGCAGGTCACACTGGCCACGCAAGCCAGCGCCAACGATCCAATGCAACCCGTGCAAGCCAAGGGGGATGCCGGCGGCCCGCTGATGTGCATCGAACGCTTGTCAGTCACTTTCGGTCATGGTGAGGATGCCACCCGGGCGGTGCGCGATGTCAGCTTCGACCTGCGTGCCGGCGAGCGCTTCGCGCTGGTGGGCGAGTCAGGCTCGGGCAAGACTGTCACGGCGCTGGCCATGCTGCGCCTGGTGGACGATGCGCGTTACCAGGGCTCGGTGCGCTTCGAGGGGCGCGACCTGCTCAAGGTGTCGGAGCGCGAGATGCGTGGCATCCGCGGCGCTGACATTGCCATGATCTTCCAGGAGCCGATGACCGCGCTCAACCCGCTCTACACGATCGGCAACCAGATCGTGGAGACGCTGGCGTTGCATGAGGGCCTGGACCGCCGCGCGGCGCGTGAGCGCGCCATCGCGCTGCTCGAGCGTACGGGCATCAGCGACGCGGCGCACCGTTTCGACAGCTTTCCCCACCAGCTTTCGGGCGGCCAGCGCCAGCGCGCCATGATCGCCATGGCGCTTGCCTGCCGGCCCAAGCTGCTGCTGGCCGACGAGCCCACCACGGCGCTGGACGTCACCATCCGGGTGCAGATTCTGGAGTTACTGCGCGACCTGCAGGCGGAGTTCGGCATGGCCGTGATGTTGATCACGCACGACCTCAACCTGGTCCGGGCCTTCGCCCAGCGAGTGGGGGTGATGGAGAAGGGCGTGCTGGTTGAGGTTGGCGAGACCGCCTCGGTATTCGCGGCGCCCCAGCATCCCTATACCCGCAAGCTGATCGACAGCCGGCCGCGGCGCGAGGTGCTGCCGCTGGTGCCGCTAGCTCCCGTGTTGCTGGAGGCGCGCGGCTTGTGCGTGAACTATGCGCGCAAGCGCCGTGGCCTGGCAGGATGGTTTGGCCGCGACCAGTTTGCCGCCGTCAAGGACGTGAATTTCTCGCTGCGCGAGGGCGAGACTATCGGCATCGTGGGCGAGTCGGGCTCCGGCAAGACCACGTTGGCCCATGCCGTGCTGAACTTGCAGCGCCGCAGCGCCGGGGATATCCAGTTCCTGGGCAAGAGCCTGGACGAGGTCTCCCGGCGCGAGCGCAGCACCTTGCGCTCGCGCCTGCAGGTGGTGTTCCAGGACCCGTTCGGCTCGTTGTCTCCGCGCATGACCATCGAGCAGATCGTGGGGGAGGGCCTTGCCCTGCACCAGCCTGGCTTGTCGCGTGATGCCATGCGCCAGCGCGTCACCGAGGCGCTGCGAGAGGTTGGCATGGACCGCACCGCCCTGGGGCGGTATCCGCACGAGTTCTCCGGCGGCCAGCGCCAGCGCGTCGCCATTGCCCGCGTCCTGATCCTCAAGCCACAGGTGCTGGTGCTCGACGAACCCACATCGGCACTCGATGTGTCCATTCAGCAGCAGGTGCTGGCGCTCCTGACGCAGTTGCAGCGCAAGTACAACCTGAGCTATCTCTTCATCAGCCACGACCTCGCGGTGATCCGCGCCATGGCGCACCGCGTCATCGTGATGAAGTCCGGCGAGGTGGTCGAGGCGGGCGATACCGAGACCGTCCTGGGTGCTCCGCAGCACGCATACACCCGCAAGCTGATGATCGCGGCAGAAATTGGTGCGAGCGATCCGACACTGCCGCAAATTGGTGCAGGCGCACTCAGGGTGTCACCCGATTGACTCGCGGTTGACATAATCAAACCGAGAAAGCATCTGCGACTTTCGTCGTATAGCCTTGATTGCAAAGCGTTTTATTTGAATTTTGTAACGAACTTTGACATGTGGATGACAACCTTATACCATCCGGCGAGAACTATTTTCGGGGGTGGTTCGCGCGTCGCTTATGCGTGTGGCGAGTGGTTTGCATCACTTGGTCCGCTTTTTGCGTGCGAGTCATCCCATTGATTTCAAGCCCGCCCGGTGCGTTTTCCCGGGGCCGGTCAAGAACGATTCATCAGGAGAACCAATGCAGCGAATGCTTCATTCCCTGGCGCGCGGCGCCGTAGGAATTGCCATTGCCTGCGGTGCCACTCTATCGAATGGAGTGCTGGCTGACACGGTCTTCAAGGATCCCGATGCTCGTATCGATGCACGTACCGAACTGAGTGCGGACCCCCATCCGGAAGGCAAGCGTGGCTTGCTCTCTTCGGTCATGAGTTCCACCAGCCATGTGGCCAGCAAGGCCGGCGACCTGGTCATGAATGCCCTCGGGCTGATTGGCGTGCGCTACCGCTTCGGAGGCAACAGCCCCGAATCGGGCCTGGACTGCAGCGGCTTCGTTCGCTACGTGTTCAATGACACCTTTGGCTTCGTGCTGCCGCGCCGCTCGGTCGAGATGAGCCAGGTCGGCACCACCGTGGCATCCAACGACCTGCGCCCCGGCGATCTGGTGTTCTTCAACACCATGCGCCACACCTTCTCGCACGTTGGCATCTATATCGGCGACAACAAGTTCGTGCACGCACCGTCCACCGGCAGCAAGATCCGCGTTGACGACATGCGTGCCTCGTATTGGGTGACGCGCTATAACGGTGCGCGCCGTATCGACGACGCGCCGCAGGACAGCGGCAGCGCCAACAACCTTGGCAATATGGTCGAGACCCTGAAGCGTTTCGATCCGAATGCAGTGAACCGCCCGCTCTACGGCGGCTGACCGGCGCGCGGACGTGGTCCGCGCCAGTCAAGGAAAAAGGACTGCCACGCAGTCCTTTTTTCGTTGGTGCTGCCGGCTCCCTACTGCGCGGCTACGGTGCCGGCGGGCCGCAGCCGCGCCTGGGCGAGCTTGTCGCGCAGGCTCGCCATGACGGCGGCGGCGGCTTGCTCGCCGGCCAGGATGGCACGGTTGCGTGAGTTGAAGTCGCTGCCGCCCATGTCCGGCAGGTCGGGGCGGATCACGATGTCGGCCCGCGCCAGCGCCATCTTGCTGATCGACTGCCCCATGATGGCGGTGGTCTGCAGCAATACCCCGCTCTGGCCATTGCTTTTCTGGCTGGAAGGCTCGGCGGAGATATTCACGGCAATCACGAAGTCCGCGCCCATGGTGCGCGCGGAGTCCACCGGCACGGGCTCGACCAGGCCGCCGTCCACATAGTCGTGTCCCTGGATCGAGACCGGCTGGAACACCCCCGGCACGCTACTCGACGCGCGCACCGCCTGGCCTGTGTTGCCGCGCCGGAACAGGATGCCCTGGCCCGTCTTGAGATCGGTGGCGACGATGCCCAGCGGCAGCTTCATGGACTCGATGGGGCGATTGGCGATCAGCTTGTTCACATAGTTCTGCAGCGCCTCGCCCTTGAGCCAGCCGCCGAAGCGGGTGCCGAAGGGCAGGGCCCAGTCGGCGATGGCAGCTTCGTCCATCGTCAGCGCCAGCTTGTTGAGCTGGAAGCCGCTCATGCCAGACGCGTAGAGCGCCGCGACCACCGCGCCAGCGCTGGTGCCGGTGACGAGGTCCGTGTGGATGCCTTGCGCCTCCAGCGCCTTGATCACGCCGATATGGGCGAAGCCGCGCGCGGCGCCGCCGCCTAGCGCCAGGCCGATCCTGATCGGGCGGGGTGGCACCACAGGCACCAGGGTCGGCGCGGCCGGTGTTTCCGGCGTGGCGGAGAGGGTGCCCGGCTTGGGGCCAAAGGAGCAGGCCGCCAGCAGTGCTGCCGCGCCGGCGCCAAGGAAATTGCGTCGTTGCATGGATAACCGAGGGAAGGGAAGTGGCGCATTAGGCGCGGCCAGCGTCGCGACGGCGGGAATGTGCCGTCCGCGCTAGCTACGCGCCCAGCGCGACAGCATTCAGACCGGGCAGAGCATAAATGATTCCGCGCGGCCGGGCACCCCGGCGCCGGGTGGGGCGGGATGCCACGCCCTGCTTGCTATAATGTGGCGATCCGTGCGACACGCACTTCGTGTCCGGGTAGCTCCAACGTTAGGAGCATCGACCTTTGTTGGGACGCGGGAAGGCTTAGGCTGACCCGTCAATCTCAACCATTTCTTGCTTTGACGAACCTGGCCGTAAGGTGGGGGGAGTCCAGATGTTGTGATGAAGGCCAGAATACCGGCCCGAGTCGCAGTTTGCTTTTTGCTGGATGAATGTCCAGCCATTGCCCAAAGGCGGGGACGCTCGCCTTTGGGCGAGTTCTCGGTAAACACACGCTCTATGGAGGGTGTGGGCGTTTGTACAATGCGGTTTGTTGTGCAGGCGCAACATAGCATTTCATCCGGTCCATATGGATCGGCGCTACGTTCTTTGGGACGGAGGCTAGCGCTCGCAAGAGCCCACCGCCGTCAAGCGCTCGCTGGTTAGGAGCACATGAAGTAAGAGAGTGAGGTTCCGGAGCGTAAGCTCTGCGCGTTATGGTTCGGTCGGACTCACCCGCGAGGGTGCTCTGATAGAGAACCTGCTATGCGACTAGCAGTAGCCTAGGGGGACATGCGTCACTGGTAACGGTGGGGTGTGAAGCTTCCCTGACAATGTAGCCCCCGTAAGGGCGCCCGTTTTCCGTGAGGGAAATGGGTGGAGACTCCGAGCAGCGATGGGGTCGAGGAGCTAGGCTGACTGGTATGGGTAATGTAAGTGAACTGCTGATAAACGTCGTAAACATTGCAGTGCCAAAGCTGCTGATAGGCACTAACCAAACGGTACGTGGTCGGATGTCCCGCTGGATCGTCGGGACACGTCGCTAATGAACCACCGGCGAAAAGGCAGGCCCTAACCCAGTCGTGTAACGCGCAGGGAACGTGGTAAGCCCGTATGGCTGCCGAAGCGCAGTTGGCTTAGGCAGGCGAACCGCAAGGAACGCTGTTGGCTGTGCGGGTATGGGAGGTTGGACAAAGCGAATGCCGGGCTGTAATGGTTCGGATAGGGGTTGAAACATCATCCCACGCGAAAGCGGGCAGACTTCCAACTGGTCTTTCGTCGCAAGACGTCTGACTGAACTCGCTTGTTTAATTTTTCTTCCCTTGAGGGGCAACTGTCCCTCAAGGGGCATGTTGTCTCTTGATTTTGGGGAGGATCCTCAAGATAGGAGAGCAGCATGGAAGCATTGATCCGCAAGGATGAATCTGCGCCCTCCGGCGTTCCGCAGCGATGGGGCGACATCAATTGGCGCCGCGTTGAGCGAAACGTTCGGGTAATGCAGATTCGAATTGCGAAGGCAACACAGGAAGGGGATTGGCGCAGGGTGAAAGCCCTGCAACGGTCTCTGACCCGCTCGTGGTCCGCCAAGGCATCGGCGGTGCAGCGAGTGACGGAGAACCAAGGTGCGCGGACAGTAGGTGTTGACCGCGAAAAGTGGGACTCGCCCGAAGTCCGATGGGAAGCCATCGGACGGTTGAAACGCCGGGGGTACCGGCCCATGCCATTACGGAGGGTCTTTATCCCCAAGTCCAATGGGAAGGAACGCCCTCTGGGTATTCCGACCATGTTGGACCGAGCCATGCAGGCCCTGTATCTGCTGGCGCTGGAACCGGTGTCCGAAGGGACGAGTGATCCGAACTCCTATGGGTTCCGGATCAATCGCTCTACCGCGGATGCCATGTCCCAGCTATTTGTCTCGTTGTCCCAGAAGGCTTCGGCTCAATGGGTACTAGAGGCGGATATCAAGGGGTGCTTTGACCATATCAGTCACGACTGGCTGGAACGCAACGTCCCGATGGACAAAGCAATTCTGCGAAAGTGGCTGAAGGCTGGCGTGGTATTTCAGGGCCAGTTTCAGGCGACCGAAGCCGGAACACCACAGGGGGGCATCATTTCCCCGACTCTGGCAAACGTGGCATTGAACGGGTTGGAACGGCAACTGGTGGAGTCCTTGCGGACAAAACTTGGAGTCGCCAACGTACGGAAGCATAAGGTGAACGTCGTGCGGTATGCAGACGACTTCGTGATCACCGGCAGTACGCCGGATGTTTTGGAGCACGAAGTGAAGCCGTGGGTAGAGGAGTTCCTAGCAGTACGGGGGCTGACGCTATCGACGGAGAAAACGCGGATCGTCCACATTGCCAACGGCTTCGACTTCCTTGGGTGGAATTTCCGTAAGTACTCGGGAACGCTGCTCATCAAGCCAAGCAAAAAGAACGTGCAGACGTTCTATCGCAAGGTGAAGGAAGTCATCAGTGCTAACAAAGCGGTAAAGCAGGCGGATCTAATCGCCCTGCTGAATCCGATGCTAAGGGGCTGGGCGCAGTATCACAGTCCAGTGGTTGCGAAGGCGACGTTCACACGTACAGAGCACGATATCTTTAGGGCTCTGTGGCGGTGGGCGAAACGGCGACACAACGGTAAGGACTCTGGCTGGGTGCGGAAGAAGTACTACGCAGCGGTCGGGGAACGAAACTGGGTGTTCGGGACCACAGTAACAAAGGCGGATGGTAGTAGCTACTGGAAGGGGTTGTATTCGCTATCGAGTACAGTTATCCAGCGGCACACAAAAATCAAGGGGAGCTACAACCCCTTTGATCCTGAGCAGGAGCGGTATGGCGAGAAGTTGCGGCAGGAGCGCATGCGATCAAGCATGTCGCACCGAAAGCAGTGGATCAAGCTGTATTTGTCCCAGCAAGGGCTGTGTGCGGTGTGTCAGTGCAAGATCACCAAAGAGACCGGGTGGGAAGATCACCACTTGGAGCCGCGCATTCTTGGCGGCTCCGATGCTCTAGGGAATCGCGTGCTGTTGCACCCGAACTGCCACATCCAAGTTCACCACCACGGTCAAACTGTTGTGAAACCGGTGTTTAACTAACATTTTGCAGAGATTTGAGCCGTATGCGGGGAAACTCGCAAGTACGGTTCCTCGGGGGGGATGGGTCAGTAATGACTTGTCCCTACCCTCCTACACCCAGGCCTGCGCGCATTCGTGCGCGGGCTTTTTTGTTTCATTCCTCTATGACACAACAACGCGTCCGCACCCGCTTCGCGCCGAGCCCGACCGGCTTCATTCACCTCGGCAATATCCGCTCCGCGCTCTATCCCTGGGCCTTTGCGCGCCGCATGAAGGGCGATTTCATCCTGCGCATCGAGGACACTGACGTCGAGCGTTCTTCGCAGGAGTCGGTGGACGTGATCCTGGAAGGCATGGCCTGGCTCGATCTCGATATCGACGAAGGCCCGTTCTACCAGATGGAGCGCATGGACCGCTATCGCGAGGTGGTCAAGCAGATGCTGGACAGCGAGCTGGCCTATCCCTGCTACATGAGCACCGAAGAGCTGGACGCGCTGCGCGACGCGCAGCGCGAGCGCGGCGAGAAGCCGCGCTACAACGGGTTCTGGCGTCCCGAGCCGGGCAAGGTCCTGCCGGCGCCGCCGGCCGGCGTGCAGCCGGTGATCCGCTTCAAGAACCCGATTGGCGGCAGCGTGGTCTGGGACGATGCGGTCAAGGGCCGGATCGAAATCTCCAACGACGAACTGGACGACCTGGTGATCGCGCGCCCGGACGGCACGCCGACCTATAACTTCTGTGTGGTGATCGACGATCTCGACATGCGCATCACCCACGTGATCCGCGGCGACGACCACGTCAACAACACCCCGCGCCAGATCAACATTATCCGCGCACTGGGTGGCGTTGCCCCCGTGTACGCGCACTTGCCGACCGTGCTCAACGAGCAGGGCGAGAAGATGAGCAAGCGCCATGGCGCCATGCCCGTGACCGGCTACCGCGACGAAGGCTATCTGCCCGAGGCCGTCCTTAATTATCTGGCCCGCCTGGGCTGGGCACATGGCGACGCCGAGATCTTCTCGCGCGAGCAGTTCGTTGAATGGTTCGACCTGGAGCACCTGGGCAAGTCGCCGGCGCAGTACAACCCGGAGAAGCTGGCCTGGCTGAACAACCACTACATCAAGGTAGGCGACAACGCGCGCCTGGCCGGCTTGACCCAGCCGTTCATCGAGGCGCTGGGCGGCAAGGTGGAGGGCGCAAGCCTGGAGGGTGTCATCGGGCTGGTGAAGGACCGTGCCAATACCCTGAAGGACGTGGCTCAGGCCGCGCTGCTGTTCTACCGTGGCGAGCCGCAGCCGGATCCGGCGCTCAAGGCAGAACACCTCAACGCCGACATCCTGCCGGCACTGCAGGCCCTGGCCACGCGGCTGGCGGCACTCGGCGAGTGGAAGCGCGAGGAGATCAGCGCGGCCTTCAAAGCGGTGCTGGCCGAATTCGGCCTGAAGATGCCCAAGCTGGCTATGCCGGTCCGCCTGCTGGTGGCGGGGCAGTTGCAGACGCCTGCCATTGATGCCGTGCTGGAGTTGTTTGGGCGCGATACGGTGCTGCGCCGCATCCAGGCCGGGCTAGCCTGAAATAATTTGAAGAAATTCCAGACAGGGGCTTGCGCTCCTGCCAGGAATTCAGCATAATCTTGTTCTCCCTGCAGCGCGGACAAAAACCAAGCGGGCAAAACAGATGGAAGCGATAAGAAGTAATCCCGCAGTAATGTGGATCGCAGAAAAAAGTTAAAAAAGGGGTTGCAAAAAAGCAAGGTTGTTTATATAATCTTGTCTTCGCTGAAACGAAGAAACAAACGCGAAACGCTGCGAAAGCAGCGGTAGCAAAAAGAAGTAGGCGGTAACGTAGTACCATGGGGCTATAGCTCAGCTGGGAGAGCGCTTGCATGGCATGCAAGAGGTCAGCGGTTCGATCCCGCTTAGCTCCACCAAAATGCCGGAAGTTTCGAGTGTGATAAATCGAGGCTTCCAGGGTGTTGTGAAGGTCTGGTTGTTGAGATTTTCACAGTGCCAGACGAAATAAGTCGAAAGACAAGTTTCTGTCCCCATCGTCTAGAGGCCTAGGACATCACCCTTTCACGGTGAGTACAGGGGTTCGAATCCCCTTGGGGACGCCAAATAACGAACGTAACCAAACGTTCGAGTTGTCGTCGAAAGCATCGCTGTCGATGATAAGTAAGAGTATGGAGTGGTAGTTCAGTTGGTTAGAATACCGGCCTGTCACGCCGGGGGTCGCGGGTTCGAGTCCCGTCCACTCCGCCAAAACTAAACCCGCATGGTTATGCCATGCGGGTTTTTTCTTTTGCTGTCCAGCATTCTCTCGAGCAGTTTCCGATAATCCCTGCTACTTGATTCAGTTCGCGCGCGATGGTTGCGCGGCGACATTATGTCGGGCCTCGCCTGCTCACCGGGCAGGCATTATCACGCTGTGGCTGGCGGCGGTCCGCCCTTGTTCGGCTATATGCCCTCGTCGCGGCGGAGATAATCCATCCGCTGCGTGTTCCAGGCTTGCTCAGATTGCACGGCGCCGGCTGACTGTGGCGAAGTAGCGCACCAGCAGCGAGCCGGCGATGGCCAGGCTGATGCTGTTAGCCAGCCAGAACCCCGCGGCTCCCCGCGTGAAGGCGGGCAGGGCGTCGATCAGGCCAAAGCCCAGCACGTAACCGCCCCCCAGGCCGACTCCCCAGAGAGACGCCGCGTAGATCAAGGTCGGCACCAGTGCGATCTTGTAGGCGCGCAGGATGAATGCCGTCATGACCTGGACTGCGTCGAATGCCTGGTAGAAGGCGATGAACAACATGAGAGGAAGGGCGGCGCGTACCACTGCAGGATCCTTGGCGTAGGCATGCAGCAGGGGTTCTCGCAGGATCCACAGCAGGCCACCGACCATGATCGCCAGCGTAGCCGCCAGGCAGATGCCGTGGCGGGCAATGCGGCGTGCGCTGTCCTGGTCGCGCGCGCCGATGGACTGCGCTACCAGGGTGGAGGTGGCGATCGCCAGCGACAGCGGCAGCATATAGGCCACCGCCCCCAGGTTGGCAATGATCTGGTGGCCAGCCAGCACCACGGTACCCATGCGCGTGATGAAGATCGACATCAAGGTAAACGAGGTGATCTCGATCAGGTAGGTCAGCCCCATCGGCACGCCCAGGCGCAACAGTGCCCGGATCGGCCGCGCTTGCGGCCACGCCCAGCTGGAAAAGATCTGCAGAGTGCGGTAGGCCGCGTTGCGCCGCAGGATCATGATGCCGGAGATGCACCAGATCCAGCTGATCAGCGCCGAGGCCAGCGCGCAGCCCGGCCCGCCCATCGGCGCCAGGCCGAAGCCACCGTCGATGAACCAGGCATTGAGCGGAATCTTTACCACCAGCCCGACGAGCTGCAGTACGGTCACCATGACCGGGCGCGACAAGGCGTTGTTGAGTGCCGAGTAGATGCGAAAGCCCAGTGCGGCCGGCAAGCCAAAGGCCTGGATATGCAGGTAGTGCGTTGCCTTCTCGACCAGCTCCGGCGGTGCCTGGGCAAACTCCAGCAGCGGGCCGGGGAACAACAGCAGCAACATGCCGGGGATCGCCAGCGCCAGTCCCAGCCAGGCGGCCTGTCTGACTTCATTGCCAATTTCCGCCGCGCGCCCGGCGCCATGGAGCTGACCGGCGATCGGTGCAAGCGCCTGCAGCACGCCCATCAAGCTGATGTAGACCGTGATGTAGATGGACCCGCCCAGCCCCACGGCGGCCAGGTCGATGGCAGAGGCTCGCCCGGCCATGATGGTGTCGATCACGCCAAAGGCGATCACCGCAAGCTGGCCGACCAGGACCGGTGCGGCCAGCACGGAAATGCGGCGGATATCGTGGAACATGTTCATGCGGGCAGGCGTGGCGCCGCCACCTCAGGGGTGGCTTGGCAGCCGACGTCCGGGCAGGCTGGGCCGGGGCGGCGCGACCCGGGACATATCGACCAGGCGATACATGCGAAAACGCTCGTCGCGATCGGAGGGGCGCCGGCCTTCCCAGATCAGGCGCCATTCAAAGTGCGAGATGCTGGTAGGTTCGCCGTAGTCGACCGGGTCGTGGCGCAGCAGGACGTCGCAGCCGTCATCCGGGCCGCCGAAGCGGATATGGCCGAAATAGGCAAACGACGCCAGCTGCGCGTCGCCCATACGAATCGGCTGCACACAGTTATACGCCGTGGGCAGCGCCATCGAGGCGGCCTGGGCCACGTCGCGATAGGTCTTGCCGTAGTTGATCGATGGCAACCACAGCGTCATGGCCAGCACCCACATCAGCGTGGTGCCAGCGGCCGAGATCACCACCGGGCGCCAGATCTGCTTAGGCGCGCGCGACAGGCGCCAGCGCACGATCAGGATCCAGGCTGCCGTCACCAGCAGCGCATAGACGATCGCACTGACGGTGAAGTCCTGCTGGAAGCCCGGCAGCAGGCGGTAGATATTGGCGGCGACGCGCGGAGGCTGGCCCGTCGTCCTGGCGATCCACATGAACCAGACGAAGCCACCGAAGATGGTGAAGAACAGCAAGGCGAACCAGTCGATCGCGTTGATGGCGGCGCGCGTGAGCGTCGGCAACCCGAACGCGGCAAGCACGGCCATCGGCGGCAGCAGTAGGATGAACTGTACGTCGCCCGGCGCACGCAGCAGAAACAGCAGCAGCAGCGGTGGCAGCAGCATCGCCAGGGGCAGCGCCACATGCGGCGCACGGCGCATGCCCGACCAGCTCAGCCAGGCCCAGCAGGCAATTGGCCACACCGGCCAGGTAAACAGCAGCAGGTTGCGTGCGATGAAGTTGAGCGCAGCGGCGTTCGGCGCGCCGTAGGTGCGGCGATCGTAGCGCGACCACTCGCGGATGAAAGTCACGGCGTCGTTGTGGTCGGTCGCGCCGAAGTAGGCGGCGGCCATCCAGGCTGCCACCAGCGCCAGCGCCAGCGGCACGCTTGCCAGCAGCACGCGCGGCAGGGGCAGGGGCTTGCAGGCCAGGCCGCAGATGATGACCGACGCCAGCAAGACCAGCGGGATGACCGGCCCGCTGGACAGGGTCAGTGCGCCCAGCCCGACGCCCAGCCAGATACCACCCTGGATTGGCTTGTCCAGGCTGCGGACCATGCCATACAGGCTCATGGCGACAAAGCAAACTTGCCCAACCTGTGGCGTGGTTTCGTGGCCGCGCATGGCCAGGCCTACGCAGGCCAGGAAGATCAGCAGGGCGCCGTCGGCCAGCGTGCGGCCGTAGTCGCGCGCGTTGGGCTGGCCGCCAAAGACATAGGCGAAAGGCTGCACCTCGGCGCGCCGGCCGAGCAGGTAGGTCGCGTACCAGATCAGTGAGCAGGTGCCGAAGTAAAAGAGTGCCGTGGCGATGCGCGACGCGTCCGGCGCGCCGAGCCAGCCGCCAAACAGGCGGATCATCAGGGCGCCAACCCAGAATACCAGCGGGCCGTCTTCACCATAAGGGCGGCCCACGATATTGGGCATCAGCCAGTCCTGGGTGCCGCCGGTGGCCAGTTGCCACATTACGCCGAAGCCAGCCGCATCCTCGTTTTTCCACGGATCGCGGCCGAACAGGCCAGCCAGGCCGTAAATGATGCAGATGGCCAGCAACAGTGCGCGCGGAAGCGTACCGGTGGCGGCTGCGGTCAGGTGGACACGGGAAGTCTTGGCTGCGCTCATTGATTGGAGGGTCTAGGGGGCCGCCGGGGCGGGGCGCTCCCGGTTAGCTGCGTCCGGAGGGCGCCGGTTGGTGCCGATCGCGCGGAGGCTGCAAAAGCAAAGAGGCAGCCGATGCTGCCTCTTTGCTTGGGTGCGCGGCGCCGGAGCATTTTGTCCGAGGCCATGCAGCGAGCGGGCTCGCGGCGAATTACTTCGCGGTGAGCTTGTTCAGCTTGCTGCCGAACTTCTGGCGGAACTTCTCGACGCGGCCGGCCGTGTCCATGATCTTCTGGGTGCCGGTGTAGAACGGGTGCGATTCCGACGACACTTCGATCTTGGCCAGGGGGTATTCCTTGCCGTCGCGGGTGATCGTGTCGCGCGTCTGGATGGTCGAGCGGGTCACAAAGCTGAAGTCGTTCGACACGTCGAGGAATACGACTTCGCGATAATTCGGGTGAATGCCTTCTTTCATGGTGTTTCCTTTCAGGTTGGGTAGCCAGTCCGTTGTTTGCCGTGCTGCTGCTGCTGCCATTGCCAAAAGCGCGAAAAAAAGCGCCAGAAACTGGATGCGCTGATTGCACTGGCAGCGTTGCGGCGAACGAACCACTTGCCGATAACGGACAATCCGGGATTATCGCAGAAAAACAAAAAGCTGGGCAAGTTTTGAGTGCGCGATGCGCACGGCGGCCGAGGGTGGCGAAAGGTTGGTCTTCGATCACATTGAGGCCGGATCCTGGCGATAAAACGCCGCGAGTGAATCATAGAGAACCGGCCAGTGCCTGCGAAGGCCGGTCGGCTCGACAAAGAAGGTCTCCGAGGCCACGGCGAAGAACTCGCTTGGCGCCTCGCAGCCATATGGGTCGATCACCCGCAGCGCCGGCGGCAGCCGTTCCGGATGGTCCCAGGCATGGTCGGACTGCTGCTCGCAGGCGTCCGCGAAGCGGTCGTACTCGGTAAGGAAGGACTCGGCCCATTGCTCGCGGTCGATGCCCGGATGGAGCACGCGTGAGAAGGGCGGCACGCCGTCCGGCTCGCCGTCGAGCATGTCGAGCTTGTGGGCGAACTCGTGGATGACTACGTTGTAGGTGTCATCGGGGTGGTGGGCATGGCGTGCATTCAGTCCGGCGCCGGGGGTCTGCACATCAGGCCAGGAAAGGATGACCGGTCCGTGTTCCCAGGCTTCACCACTGGCTTCCTCGACCACGCCATGCACTAGCCCGATCTCGTCCTCGACGGTGCGGCGGATGACGAAGTCACCGGGGTAGAGCACAATGCCGCGCCACCCGCGATACCACTCGATGCCCAGCTTGAGAATGGGCACGCAGGCTTGCAGCGCGACGCTCGTCACCATCTCGTCGGTGAGCGGCAGGTCGTGCGCGGTTGAGTATTCCTTGTCGGCGATGAACAGGGTGGCGAGCTCGCGCAAGGTGGCGAGATCGGCGGCGCCATAGCGCTGCACGAACGGCAGCGTGGCCACCGTGTGCGCCCACAGCGCATCGGGAATGGCGTAGTGTTCGAGTTTGCGCACGCGCGAGCGCGCACGCAGGAAGTGGCTCAGTCGGCCGAACATGGGACTCCTGCAGGCACGGGGCGGAAATGCAAAAGGGCGCGCCGAGGCGCGCCCTTCCAGTGCATTGCCAGCGCGCGAACCGCAGCGCGCGGCATAGCGAACGATCAGCCGCCTCTGCGCATCATATCGAAAAACTCGGCGTTGTTCTTGGTCGCCTTCATCTTGTCGAGAATGAACTCCATGGCCTGCACTTCATCCATGTCCGAGATGAACTTGCGCAGCACCCAGACCTTTTGCAGGATCTCGGGCTTGATCAGCAGTTCTTCGCGGCGCGTGCCGGACTTGTTCAGGTTGATCGACGGATAGACGCGCTTTTCCGCCAGGCGGCGTTCCAGGTGCACTTCCATGTTGCCGGTGCCCTTGAACTCTTCGTAGATCACGTCGTCCATGCGGCTGCCCGTTTCGATCAGCGCGGTGGCGATGATGGTCAGCGAGCCGCCTTCTTCCAGGTTACGCGCAGCGCCGAAGAAGCGCTTGGGGCGTTGCAGCGCGTTGGCGTCCACACCACCAGTCAGCACCTTGCCCGAGGCCGGCACCACCGTGTTATAGGCACGTGCCAGGCGGGTGATCGAGTCCAGCAGGATCACCACGTCGCGCTTGAGTTCGACCAGGCGCTTGGCCTTTTCGATCACCATTTCAGCGACCTGCACGTGGCGGATGGCGGGTTCGTCGAAGGTCGACGCCACCACTTCACCGCGCACCGAGCGCATCATTTCGGTCACTTCTTCCGGGCGCTCGTCGATCAGCAGCACGAACAGGTCCGCTTCCGGATGGTTGTTCGCAATCGCGTGGGCGATGTGCTGCAGCATCACGGTCTTGCCGGACTTGGGCGAGGACACCAGCAGGGCGCGCTGGCCACGGCCAATCGGCGCGATCATGTCGATGATTCGGCCGGTGATGTTTTCCTCGGCGCGGATTTCGCGCTCCAGCGTCAGCGGCCGGTTCGGGTGCAGCGGCGTCAGGTTCTCGAACATGATGCGGTTCTTGACCGCTTCAGGCGCTTGACCGTTGACCTTGTCCACCTTCACCAGTGCGAAATAGCGCTCGCCGTCCTTGGGGGTCCGTACTTCGCCCTCGATCGTGTCGCCGGTATGCAGGTTGAAGCGGCGGATCTGCGAAGGGCTGATGTAGATGTCGTCCGTGCTTGCCAGGTAGGAGGTCTCGGGCGAGCGCAGGAAGCCGAAGCCGTCCGGCAGGACTTCCAGGGTGCCGTCACCAAAGATGATTTCGCCCAGCTTGGCGCGCTTCTTCAGGATCGCAAACATCAGCTCCTGTTTGCGCATCCGTTGTGCGTTGTCGATCTCGAGGGTCGCGGCCATTTCGAGAAGCGCAGACACGTGAAGCGATTTGAGTTCTGTCAGGTGCATAGACGAGGGGTACAGAGGCGCCCGGACGGGCTGGACCTAAAGGAGGGGGAGGAAATGAGCGAACGCTCGGGGAAGTTGTTGATGCCATCTTAGCACAATCCGGACGGTGCGCCAGGGAAGGCGCACGCACGTCGGATTGTGGCTACACCGGGGGAGCGCCTGATGGCGCCGCGCCCCGGGCCGGCGTATTACAGATTGCCGTCGAGGAATGCGGTCAGTTGCGACTTGGACAGCGCGCCGACCTTTTGCGCGGCAACCGCGCCATTCTTGAACAGGATCAGCGTGGGGATGCCGCGAATGCCGAACTTGGCCGGCACTTGCTGGTTCTCATCGACGTTGATCTTTGCGATCTGCAGCTTGTCGCCGTAGTCTTTGGCCACTTCGTCCAGGATTGGGGCGATCATCTTGCAAGGACCGCACCATTCTGCCCAGAAGTCGAGCAGGACAGGCTTGTCGGACTGGAGCACGTCTGCGTCGAAGGAGGCGTCGCTCACATACTTGATTTGTTCACTCATGGCGGAAAACCTCTGGTTTCGCTCTGTTTAATTTAAAGGCGGGATTTGCCGAACCGCTACATTACACGAGTTTGCGCCTACCCGTGGGCGGGCGCCTTACCCGGTGCGGGCTTGTCCCGAGCGACGGGACAGCCATGACTGGCGGGATGTTGCTCATATATTACCAGTTGATGGGAATTCAATACCCGGCTCATCAACCTCACGGTGCGCTGCCGTACGCGGAGATGAAACCCGGCCGATGCGGCTGCGTGTAGCGCCATTCTGCCCGCGAATCCAAGCCTGGTGGGTTCATTGTATTAATCGGCGCAAGAGCTTTTATCAATCGGGGGCCGCGCCGAAGTTCGCCGAGAGGTGCTCGATGTGTGACTTATAGGTAACGCCATTTATGCTTCGACATGCGGCGCGAGGGCTTTGCGCAAACGCAATCGAATGCGATGCAAAGGTCGCGCGGCGCCCCCGGGCGCGTAGAATGGAATCATGCGCCCGGCCTCGGCCCGGCGCCTTCCCGCGCAACAGACAAGGCTACAGACCATGACGCCAGACACCCCTTCCAAGCCGGATCCGCAGCAACCCCCCGAAGTGGAACACTTGAGCGACGCGCTGGAGCACATCAATGCGGCAGTCGAGCAGGAGAGCATTGCCGGCGGCGCTGCCAAGGGCCTCCTTTACAGCGTCATAGAGACCCTGGGCGCGCTCGTGGGCGACCCCGACCTGCCAGAGCACGCACGCTCCGGCTACCAGGGCCTGCTGGAGACCGCGCGCGAAATCCGCTCGCGCCTGGAGGCCGGCAGCCAATGAAGGTTCTCCGGGCTCTGAGGGCATCGCGCATCCCGTGCGCGATGCCCGGCTGTGCGCGCTGACCGGCGCGCGCTTTCTCGCCATGGCATCCGATCCGGCCGTCACTCTCGCTTCATGACCTCGCTGCAATTTCGTCCCGGCCCCGACTTCCTGCCGCAGGCCGCCGCCGCGGCCTGGTATTTCCTCGACCATTGCGGGGAGCAGCAAGCCGCCGCGCATGTGGTGGTGCCCACCGCGGCGCAGATCCCCGGCGTGCGCCAGGCGCTGGATGCCGCCGCGCGCGCGGCCGGCAAGCCGCGGCTGCTGCCGCGGGTCGTCACCATTGGCCACTGGCTGCTCGACTTGCCGCCCGACCCGATCCCGGTGCGCAGCCATGCGGCGCGGCTGCTGGCCGTGCAGCAGGCCATCCGTGCGCAGGACTGGCTGCGGCGCGCATTTGGCGCGCAGACCGAGGCCGCGGCGTGGGGGTTGGCGCAGACGCTGCTCGCCATCAGCGATGAACTGAGCGCGCGCTGGCTCGACGATGACGCCATCCGCGATGAAGACGTCGATGGGGACGATCGCGCGGCCCTGCTGCAGGGCGCGCTGGAGCGGACCTACGCGCATCTGTCTTCCCGCTTCCTCGGTGAGGAGGCGCGCATCGTGATGGCCTTCTGGCAAGCCTTGTCCGGCCCGGACGATCCGCTGCCCGCGCGCCGGCGCGCGCTGCACCGGCTGGCCCAGCACCTGGACGGCCCGGTCATCTGGCTCGGGCCAACGCCGCCCCAGCCGATCGAGGAAGCGTTCCTGCGGCAGGCCGCCGAGCTCGTGCCGGTGATCCGCATCGGCTACGACTGGACTGCGCAGTCCGCGCAGGCGCCGAGCGGCGCGCTTGATGCCGGTTTGGGCGATGAGGACGGGGAGCCCGACTGGTACGACACCTTGCTGGCACTGTGGCCCGAGGCGCGGCTGCCTGGCCCGAATGAAGCTGCCGCGCGCCGCGCGCCACGCAGCCTGCCGGCCGAGCGCCCGCGCGTGCGCGTGATCGGCAGCGCGCGCTTCGAGGACGAGGCCGGCGCTGCCGCCGGGCAGCTGGTGCAGTGGCTCAACGAAGGCCGCCGCCACGTGGCGCTGGTGGCGCACGATCGCGTAGTGGCGCGGCGCGCGCGCGCGTTGCTGGCGCGTGCCGGCGCGCCGGTGCGCGACGAAACCGGCTGGAAGCTCTCGACCACGCGCGCCGCGGCTGCGCTGATGCGATGGTTCGACCTGCTCAACCAGGACGGCGATACCTCTGCCCTGCTCGACCTGCTGAAGAGCCCGTTTTGCCTGCCAGACTTTGCATTGCGCGGGGAGGCCATTGCCGCGCTGGAGCGGCAGATCCGGCGAGACGGCATCAGCGGTGGCTGGCGCCGCTTGCAGCAGCGCTTCCGCCCCGATACGGCTGACCAGGCCAGCGGCGATGGCAATGCCGGCGACGCCGCGCAAGACGACGCGCGCCGCGCCGCCCGGCAGGCCGCTTGCGAGCTGGTGCAGCACCTTGCGGCCGAAGCCGGCGCCTGGCCGCGCGGCAACGCACAGCACCCGGTCTCGACCTGGCTGGAACGCCTCGATGCCACGCTGGATGTGCTCGGCATGCGCGAGGCCTTGTCTGCCGACGATGCGGGCACACAACTGCTCGATGCGCTGGCGCGTCTTGCCGACCTGCCGCAGGACGAGACCGGTGCGCTGGCCACACTCGATCTCGGCGAATTCCGCTCCATGCTGTCAGCCTTGCTAGAGTCGGTTGCCTACAAGGAGCCCTCGGCCAGCGGCACCGCGCGCATCACGATCCTGCCGCTTAACGGCGCGCGCATGCGCCGCTTCGATGGGGTCGTGGTGGTGGGGTGCGATGACACGCAGCTTCCCTCCAGCGCGGCCGAGCTGATGTTCTTCTCCAACCAGATGCGGCGTGAGCTCGCACTGGAAGACCGCGAGGTGCGCTTCGCCCAGCAGGCGCGAGACCTGGCCGAGGTCCTGCTGAACAACGACGACGTGGTGCTCACCTGGCAGCGCCTTGGCGCGCGTGGCGAGCCCAAGCATGTGTCGGGCTGGATCGAGCGGCTCAGCGCGCTGTGCGCGCGCGCGGGCGCGCCGATCGAGGCGAGCGCGTTGCCGGTGCTGCACGAGACCTTCGCCGAGGTGGACGGCATGCCCGCGCCGGCGGCATCGGAGCTGGTGCCTTCGCGCTGGAGCGCGCAGGCGTACAACATGCTGCGCCGCTGCCCCTACCAGTTTTTTGCCGGCCGCATGCTCGGGCTGGCGGGGCTGGAAGTCGTCAGCGACGACCTGGAAAAACGCGACATCGGCGAGCTGCTGCACCGCGTGCTGCTGCGTTACCACCGCGAAGCCTCGCAGGACGGCTTGCGCCGTGAAGATGCTCGGCTGGCGCGCCTGCGCGAGATTTCCGATCACGAGTTCGGCGCGCTGATGAAGGAAGACGGCAACGCCATCGGCTACTACCGCCGCTGGTGCGAAGTGCTGCCATCCTACGTGGCATGGCAGGCGGAGCGCGAGGCGCAGGGCTGGTTCTGGGACGATGGCGAGCTCGATGCCACTGTCGACCTGCCCATGCCCGACGGCCAGCCGCTGCGCGTCAATGGCCGCATCGACCGGCTGGATCGCGCGCGCGACGGCAGCCGCGCGGTGCTTGATTACAAGACCCAGACCGTGCTGCGCTTGAAGCGCAAGGTCGGGGACGTGGAAGAGGATTGCCAGTTGCCGTTCTATGGATTGCTGCGCGCCGACGTTGCCGCTGGCAGCTGGGTGGCGCTCGAAGGCGCGAAGGACGGGCCGCCGGCGCCACAGCGCGAAGTGAGCCTGCCTGACTTCGACGCCGCAGTGGTGTGGCTCGAACAACAATTGCGCAGCGACGTGATGCGCCTGCGCCAGGATGCGCCGTTGCCGGCCTTCGGGGACGCCAGCGCGTGCACCTACTGCACCGCCCGCGGCCTGTGCCGCAAGGGCTTCTGGGAAAGCACGGCGTTGCCGCCGGGGATAGGGGGCCGCGCATGAGCATCCACGCCTATTTGCGCGATGGCCAGCCGGTGGCCGAGGCCGAGTTCACGCGCGCGGCCTGCGACCCCGCCAGTTCCGTGGTGGTCGAGGCTTGCGCGGGCAGCGGCAAGACCTGGCTGCTGGTGGCGCGCCTGCTGCGCCTGCTGCTGGCCGGCGCGGCGCCGCACGAGATCCTCGCCATCACCTTCACGCGCAAGGCCGCGGAGGAAATGCGCGAGCGCTTGCTGGAAGTGCTCGCGCAGCTCGCGCGCGACGATGACGACGCGGTGATCGCCGCGCTCACGCAGCGCGGGCTGTCGCCCGATGCCGCACGCGCCGCGCTGCCGCGCGCGCGCGGCCTGCATGCACAGGTGCTGGCCGCGCCCGGGCGCATGGCCATCGATACCTTCCATGGCTGGTTTGGCACGCTGCTGCGCGGCGCGCCGCTGGCGTCGGGCATCGTGCCGGGCGCCACGCTGCGCGAAGATGCACTGCGCATGAAACGCGAGGCCTGGGCGCCGTTCTGGCAGGCCCTGGCCACGCCGCCGTATGCCAACCTGCGCGCAGCCTTCGAGCGGCTGGTGGATGCCATCGGTGAGTTCCAGGCGCGGGCCTTGCTCGACGCCATGTTCCATGCCCGCAGCGAGTGGTTTGCGTTCCGCGAAAGCGCTGATCCCGCCGAGGCGCTCGCCGCGGACCTGGGCGAGGATGCCCAGGTCGACGTGCTGCTGGACGTGCTGGCCGATGACGGCTGGCTTGACGCTTGCCAGGGCCTGGCGTCGCAACTGGGCCGGGGCGGCAAGACCGAGCAGGCTCACGCTACGCGCCTGGCCGATGCGATCCTGGCGATCCGCGCGTGGCGCGAGGCGGGCGCCGAAGGGGGCGAGCCGGCCGAGCGCACCTTCGCGATATTGCGCGACGCGTTTTTTACCGCAGCCGGCAAGCCGCGTTCGCTACGCGCCACCACGGCGCTGACCAAGGCACTGGGCGGCGAGGCGATGGTCGATGCGTTCCTCGCCGAGCACGGCGACATGTGCGCCGCGCTGGAGCAGGTCGCGCAACGCCGCTGCGAGGCCGCGGTGCTGGCGGTCAACCTGGCGCTGTACGAACTGGGCGATGCGCTGCTCACGCGTTACCAGCACCATAAGTCCGAACAGCGCGCAATGGACTTCGCCGACCTCGAATGGCTGGCCGCGCGGCTGATGCGCGACGAAGAGACCGCGACCTACCTGCAGGTCCGGCTCGATGCGCGCTACCGCCATCTGTTGCTTGACGAGTTCCAGGACACCAACCCGCTGCAATGGCGCATCCTGCAGGGCTGGCTGGCCGGCTACGCAGGCCTGGGCGAGCGGCCCACGGTATTCCTGGTGGGCGACCCCAAGCAATCGATCTATCGCTTCCGCCGCGCCGATGCGCGCCTGTTCCAGACTGCCGGCGAGATGCTGCAGTCGGGTTTCGGCGCCACCGTGCTGCGGACCAACCGCACCCGCCGTAACCGCCCGGAAGTGCTCGATTGGGTCAACGCGGTGTTCGACACCGCGCGCGCCGACGGGCGCTATGCGCTGTTCGAGACGCAGACGACCGCGCTGGACGAGCCTGGCGGCCCGGTGTGGCTGTTGCCGCTGGTCGAGCCCGAGGCGGAGCCGGCACCGCAGGACGATGCGGCTAGCGATGACGATACGGCCGCGCGGGATCCCGCCACGCACCGCGATACGCTGACGCAGCCGCGCCAGCACGAGGGCGATTCGCTGCGGCTCGAAGAGGGCCGGCGCGTGGCGGCCTGGCTAAAGCATGTCCGCGCCACGGTGTCGGTTGCCGACAGCGATGGCCCGCGGCCCGCGCGCTGGAGCGATGTGCACTTGCTGGTGCGCCGCAAGACCCATCTGGCGGAGTACGAGCGCGCTTTCCGCGAGGCTGGCATTCCCTGCCTGAGCCCGCGCCGCGGCGGTTTGCTAGCCACGCTGGAAGCGCTCGACCTGTCCGCGCTGCTGGCGTTCCTGATGACGCCGGAGTCTGACCTGGACCTGGCCCATGTGCTCAAGAGCCCGCTGGTGGGCGCGACCGACGAGGACCTGATCGCCATCGCGCAGATGGCCCAGGCGCGCGAGCCGCGGCCAGGCTGGTGGGCCTGCCTGCGGGAGCAGGGGCTGCCGGAGTTCGGCAGCCCGGCACTGCGCGATGGCGTCGCGCGCCTGCGCCACTGGCTGGAGGTGGCACCGCATCGGCCGGTGCATGACCTGATCGACCACATCTACCATGGCGGCGAAGTGCGCCGGCGCTATGCCGAGGCCGCGCCGGCCGAGATCCGCGACCAGGTACTGGCCAACCTCGATGCCTTCCTCAAGCTCTCGCTCGACCTCGATGGCGGGCGCTACCCGAGCCTGCCCAAGTTCATCGACGAGTTGCAGGAAATCCGGCGCGGCGAAGAAGGCGAAAGCCCGGATGAAGGCGGCATGGCCGATAGTGCCGAAGACGCGCAAGGCGAGGCCGATGCCGACGAAGCCACCGACAATGCGCTGGACGCGGTCCACATCCTCACCGTGCACGCCGCCAAGGGGCTGGAGGCGCCGTTCGTCGTGCTGCTGGACGCCAACCACAGCGACGCCGCCGCGGACCGGAGCGGCATCCTGATCGACTGGCCGCCGTCCTCGGCCGTGCCGGTGCATTTTTCCGCCTATGGCAAGCGCAGCACGCGCGGGCTCGCTCGCGCGCCGTTGTTCGAGGCTGAGGCTGCCTTGGCCGAGCGTGAGAACTGGAACCTGCTCTATGTAGCGATGACGCGCGCGCGCCAGGGGTTGCTGGTGAGCGGCGTCAAGGGGCGCGCATCGCGCAGTGCCGACAGCGCCGAGGGTAACCGCGAGATCGCCGGTAGCTGGTATGCGCGGCTGTTGGCAGCCGGGGTCGGCGCGGAAGTCGAGCCGTTCCCGGCGGCGACCGCGCAGGACGTGGCGGATGCCGCCGCCAGCCATGATGCGCGCGTGCGCTTTACCGATTTTCGGCAGCGTTACCGTGAGGCGGCCGAGAGCCTGGCGCCGGTGCTGGCGTGGGAGGACGAGGAAGCGGAGCAGGGCGCCGCCACGGGCGAGGACGGCGACCACGCGATCGTGTTCGATGCCGACGCGGCGCGCCATGGCGAACTGCTGCACGCGCTGCTGGAACGCGTGACGCGCTACCCGGAGGCGTTCGAGGGCCTGCCTACGCCCGAGGTGGTGATGCGCTGGTTCCCGCTGGCAGGTGCCGGCACGGCGCAGGCGCGCACGCTGTGGCGGGAGCAGGCGCATGCCGCGGTCGAAGGCGCGCGATTGATGCTGGAGGCGCCGGCATTGCGGCCGTTGCTGTTCCCGCAGGGCGCGCTCAGCGCCCGCAACGAGGTCGAGCTTTACGATGCGCGCGGCCGCCTGCTGCGGATCGACCGCCTGGTGGAGTTTGCCGATCGGGTGGTGATCATCGACTACAAGCTGCGCCTGCTGCCGCAGGAGCACGCGGCCTACGCGCAGCAGCTCGCGGGCTATGTGGCAGCGGTCAGGCCCATGTTCCCCGGGCGGCGGGTCGAGGCCGGCGTGGCCACGGCCGACGGGGAGTGGATTGCGGCGGATGCGCTGCAAACGTCGCGCCAGGGCACGCTGTTCTAAGCGAGTCCTGGATCATGGAAAACGGGAGGGCATTGCGTGGATGCGGATTCAGCGAGGCCCTGCCGAACACTATGCCATCGGCAGCCTGATGCGCAGACTTGAAGAAAGCGCGATGATGCGAGGGGAGGTTACTGCCGGACAACTGCGGCTGGATGGCTGCGGAATACAGCTGGGGGATGTTAGGGGGACGAGCCTGACCCTCGGCACTGGCGGAAAACGGCTGTGGCTGCTTCGTTCCCGACCTGACCAGGTTGACCGCGCCACCATGCGAGGAGGCCCGTCCGGTCGGCATTGTAACCCAGCGCGGGCGGGTCCGGCAGTTTTCCGCGAAATTGATTGCGTAAATTGATTGAGTCGCTTGATTGAGCCATGCAACCCAGACACCTGTGAGATCCACGATGAATGCCAAAGACCAGATGCTCCGCGCCACGCTGCCGCCCCAGGACATCTCCACGGAAGTCCTGCTGGAGAAGTACGCCAAGGGTGAGGAGGCGACCGCCGCCGACGTGCGCCAGCGGGTGGCGCGCGCGCTGGCCGAGGCAGAGCCCGAGGCGCAGCGCGCGCAATGGGCTGAGCGCTTCCTGTGGGCGCAGGAGCAGGGCTTCGTACCGGCGGGGCGCATCAACTCGGCGGCCGGCACGCGCATCGAGGCCACGCTGATCAACTGCTTCGTGCAGCCGGTGGGGGACTCCGTGTCCGAGGTGCGTGACGGCAAGCCGAGCATCTACACCGCGGTGGCGCAGGCGGCGGAGACCATGCGGCGCGGCGGCGGCGTGGGCTACGACTTCTCCGCGATCCGCCCAGCCGGTGCGCTGGTGAGGGGCACGCACTCGCGCGCTTCGGGGCCCGTGTCGTTCATGAAGGTGTTCGATGCTTCCTGCGCCACGGTGGAATCTGCCGGTTCGCGCCGTGGGGCGCAGATGGGCGTGCTGCGCTGCGACCACCCGGATATCGAGACCTTCATCCACGCCAAGGACCGCGGCGAGCTGACCAACTTCAATATCTCGATCGGCGTCAGTGATGACTTCATGCGCGCAGTCGAGGCCGATGGCGAGGTCGAGCTGGTGCACGAGGCCGAGCCCGCGGCGGAAACCATTGCCGCGGGCGCTTACCGGCGCGACGACGGCCAGTGGGCCTATCGCCGCGTGCCGGCGCGCCAGTTGTGGGACCAGGTGATGCGGGCTACCTACGACCATGCGGAGCCCGGCATCCTGTTTTTGTCGCACATCAACGACGACAACAATCTCTATTACTGCGAGCGCATCGAGGCCACCAATCCTTGCGCAGAGCAGCCGCTGCCGCCCTATGGCTGCTGCGACCTCGGCTCGATCGACCTGACCCGTTTCGTGCGCCAGCCCTTTGGCGCGGACAGCCGCTTTGATTTCGAAGCCTTCGCCGAGGTGGTGCGGCTGGCGGTGCGCATGCTCGACAACGTGCTCGATATCACCTACTGGCCGTTGCCGGAGCAGCAGGCCGAGGCGCACGCCAAGCGGCGCATTGGCCTGGGCTTTCTCGGGCTGGGCAGCGCGCTGGTGATGCTGGGCATCCGCTATGACGCCGAGGCGGGGCGCGCGCTGGCCGCGCGCATCGCGCAGACCCTGCGCGACACTGCCTACCTGGCATCGGCCGGGCTGGCGCGGGAGAAGGGCGCCTTTCCCCTCTTCAAGGCCGAGGCCTACCTGGCCAGCGGCTTCGCGCGGCGCTTGCCGGGCGCGGTGCGCGAAGCCATCGGCCGCGACGGCATCCGCAACTCGCACCTGCTGTCGATTGCCCCGACCGGCACCATCACGCTGGCGTTCGCCGACAACGCGTCCAACGGCATCGAGCCCGCTTTTTCGTGGACCTACAACCGCAAGAAGCGCATGGCCGACGATAGCTACAAGGTGTTCGAGGTGGCGGACCATGCCTGGCGCCTTTATCGCCACCTCGGCGGCGATATGGCGCAGTTGCCTGACAGTTTTGTCACGGCGCTGCAGATGTCCGCGCTCGATCATATGAAGATGCTCGAGGCGGTCCAGCCCTATATCGACACCAGCATCAGCAAGACAGTGAACGTGCCTGAGGATTATCCATACGAGGCCTTCCGCAACCTTTACCTGGAAGCCTGGCGCGCGGGGCTGAAGGGGCTTGCCACCTACCGCCCCAATAGCGTGCTGGGCGCGGTGCTGTCGGTGACGCCGCCGCCGGCCGGCGCCCAGGCTGCGCCCGCCATGCCCGCTGTGACGGACGACCCGCTGCGCAAGCCATTCGCGAGCCGGCCCGTGGGCGACCTCGAAGGGGTGACCTCCAAGGTCGAGTACATGACCTATGAGGGGCACAAGACGGTCTACCTGACGGTCAATTTCATGCGTGTGGCCGGCCAGCTTGACGGCAAGCCGGTGGCCGTGGAGCGTCCGGTGGAGTTTTTCATGCCGGCCGGGCAACGCAACGACGGCCAGCAGTGGATCACGTCCACCATGCGGCTGCTGTCGATGGTGGCGCGTTCCGGGGGCTCGATCGCCAAGGCCTTGGCCGACATGCGCAATGTCGTATGGGATAAGGGCACGGTGCGCTATGGCACGCTGACGCGCCAGGACGGCACCGAGGTGCCGCGCTTCCACGATTCCGAGGTGGCGGCGATCGGGTATGCCCTGCAGCGCATCCTGATCAAGCGGGGTTTCCTCGATGCCGAGGGCGTCCAAGTGCCGGTGGCGGCGCTTGCGGCCCGCCTGGCCGGGCTGGAAGGGCTCGGCGGGGGTGCCGTTGACCGTGGTGGCGCGGCCCTGGCAGCGGGTGGCGCTGGCATGCCGGCCGCCGGGATGGGGCTGCGTTCGGGCAAGCCGTGCCCGGAGTGCGGCGCCCATGCCCTGCACAAGGTCGATGGCTGCGCCAAGTGCGCCAACTGCGGGTATGTCGGGGAATGCGGCTAGGGGCCTGGGGCGCAGGGCAACACACCTGGCCACCCTGTGAAGCGGGCGTGAATCCCGCCTGAACGACGGCCGCCTTTTGCTACAATCGCCGCCATGAGTTATCAAGTGCTAGCGCGCAAATGGCGCCCCCGGGATTTCACCACGCTGGTCGGCCAGGAGCACGTGGTCCGCGCGCTCACGCACGCGCTGGAACAACAGCGGCTGCACCATGCCTACCTGTTTACCGGCACGCGGGGCGTCGGCAAGACCACGCTGTCCCGGATTCTCGCCAAGGCGCTGAATTGCATCGGGCCGGACGGCACGGGCGACATCACCGCGCAGCCTTGCGGGGTGTGCAAGGCCTGCACCGAGATCGATAGCGGGCGTTTCGTCGACTATATCGAGATGGACGCGGCCTCCAACCGCGGTGTCGATGAAATGGCGTCGCTGCTGGACAAGGCGGTGTACGCACCCACGGCGGGGCGCTTCAAGGTCTACATGATCGACGAAGTGCACATGCTGACCAACCACGCCTTCAACGCCATGCTGAAGACGCTGGAAGAGCCGCCCGCGCACGTCAAGTTCATCCTGGCCACCACCGATCCGCAGAAGATCCCGGTCACGGTGTTGTCGCGCTGCCTGCAGTTCAACCTCAAGCAGATGCCGCCGGGCCATATCGTCAGCCACCTCGACCACGTGCTGGGCGAGGAGGGCATCGTGCGCGAGCCCAATGCGCTGCGCCTGCTGGCCCAGGCCGCCCACGGCTCGATGCGCGACGCGCTGTCGCTGACCGACCAGGCCATCGCCTACAGCGCCGGCCAGGTGTCCGAGGCCGCCGTGCGCGGCATGCTGGGCGCGATCGATCAGAGCTACCTGGTGCAGTTGCTGGATGCGCTGGCCGCCGAAGACGGCCCCGCCATGCTGGCGGTAGCGGACGGCATGGCGGATCGCAGCCTGTCGTTTGCCGGCGCCTTGCAGGACCTGGCCTCGCTGCTGCACAAGATCGCGCTGGCGCAGGCGGTGCCGGCCTCGGTCCAGGAAGAGTGGCCGGAAGCCGCCGAAGTGCGCCGCTTTGCCGCAGCCTTCGATGCGCAGGAAGTGCAGCTGTTCTACCAGATCGCCAACCTTGGTCGCAGTGAGCTGGCGCTGGCGCCCGACGAGTACGCGGGCTTCACCATGACGCTGCTGCGCATGCTGGCATTCCGCCCGTCGGCCAGCCCCACGCCTACGGTGGCGCAGGGTGGCGGCCAACCGGCGCCGCGCACGCGCGG
Organism: Cupriavidus sp. MPR-AND1C; assembly: GCF_058809705.1. Classification (NCBI taxonomy): domain Bacteria; kingdom Pseudomonadati; phylum Pseudomonadota; class Betaproteobacteria; order Burkholderiales; family Burkholderiaceae; genus Cupriavidus; species Cupriavidus sp. MPR-AND1C. The sequence continues at coordinate 200,768 of NZ_JBXASU010000005.1, forward strand.
AGGCGCTGCGCCGGCGGCACGGGTTGCGGCAGATACGGCCGCAGCCAGCGCCGCCGCGGCGCCTGTTGCTCCGAGCTTGCGTGCGGCCGCGCCGATGCCGGCCGCCGATCCCTCGGCAGCGCAGGCACAACAACCCGCGCCGGCAGCACCCGCAAGGACGCTGAGCCCGGCTCCGGCAGCCGTCGCGCCGGCAACCGCTCCCGCCAGCGCGGCACCGATGTCGCCGGCCCGTGCCGCGCTGGCCGCGGCGCGCCTGGCCTCCGCCGCGCGCGCAGGGGGCAGCCCGCGCATGCCGCCGCCTGCCGCTGCCCCTGCTGCGCCGGCCGCGCGCCCGCCCTCGGCCCAGCC